>NZ_JDST02000041.1:0-66215 GCF_000584975.1 Candidatus Accumulibacter cognatus
CGTGACCGCGCACGGTATATGCAGAAAAGAGTTGAAGGGGGTCACCAGATCCGGGGAATGGCCATTGTAAACCCCGAATCACCATGAGGGAACAGGTTCACAGGCCTGAATGGAATGCCTTGCGCAACAGGCTGTGGCATCAGTGGCCGAGAGTTTCTACTCCCGAACAACTCATCGCCGCGAGGCGTGCGCTCAGCGTCGGACGACGCGACGGAAGAATGCACGCCGAAGGGGATCCGTGGGCACGGTCGTAGTGCTGACAGAATTCAAAGCAGGACCCGAAGCTTCGCCGAGTGTTCTGAACATTGCATCAAGTGCGGCCATGGCGGCGGCGCGCGCGGCGGCCTGGGAGGCGATCTGGCTGGGAGGAGCGAACAACGGACAATACTGGTAGGAGGGAATCACTGCTGATGGGCTGTAATCCGCTATGAACTCCAGCGGACCAATTGGGAAATTAATCTGGCAGCGCTCGCCGGAACGTCGGTCGGACCACAGGTTGCCGCCGCCGGGCAGGACAAAAAGATTGATGAACCAAGGTGTAATCACCGCGCCCACCCAGTCACCCAATGCACAGCCCACATCACTGGTACTCGCTGCCAGAAGCGGCGGGTCGACCACGGACGCTTTGCTGGAATTCCAGCGGCGAAAGCCGACCGCCTCAACCGACAAGGCGGCGTTGACAAAAGGCAGATCGCGCATGCTGGTAGTCCAGATATGCAGAAACATCGACTCCAGGCACACTGCCGGGTTCTCGCTGATGGGTGCCGCAGGGGGAGGTTGCGGTGCCTGAAAGGCTGCATTGCGGGAACGCGGGCTCATGGCCGGCTGTTCCAATCGTCTAATCTGCTGCTCAGGTCGGTAAAATGCTGCGATGAGTCGTAGCTGCCTGCCCATGAGGAGGTGAGCGCCGCCAGTGCATCTTCAATCAGCACCCGCTCCTGATCGTCAAGAACTTCCCTGGCCAAGCCGAGGGCGACCAGAATCCATGTCCCTGGCGGCTGCGGGCCAATCAGCATCAGATTGACCTGCTCCCGTAGCAACGAGGTTCCTTGGCGGCGCTCGACAATCGCCAGGTCGGGTCCCTCCAGGGCGACGATCTGCATCGGAATCGACAGACACATCAGGCAGCCTCGGGGGCAAGTGGATGGACGCTGATTCCAAGCTTTGCCAGTTGCGCGACAAGCATTTGCATCAGTGCAGGCATGCTGGCCTCGATTTCGCTGCTGAGTTCCATGCCCAGCGCCAGGGAATACGGTTGCAGGCCCATGATGGTGGTGTCCTTGGGCGCCCGCCCAAGGAACTCGAGCGTTGCCAGGACATCGCATAGCCCGACCTGGTGCGGTGACAATTTGGTCTTGAAGAACACCGGTATGGCGTCGCCGGTGAGCAGGATCGGCGTCCCCGGCGCCTTGCCGGCACGGATTGCATCCACCATGATCAGCGCATCAAGACCCTCGATATCCTCGAGCAATTCCATGCCGCAGGTGCCGCCGTCGATCAACTTCACTTCCGGTGGCAAGGAATAGGAGCGCAGCAGGCGCTCGACCGCACGCACACCCAGCCCCTCATCGCTCAACAGGATGTTGCCAACGCCCAGCACGACGATGCGCACGGTGGTCTACCCGGATGGGAAAGAATGGCCAGGAGAGCATCCTGGCCTTGGTGAATAGAGTGCGAGACCCAGCTCAAGTCTACGCCACTTTGACTTTGACCACCGGATGATTCTTCTCATCGACGACATGCACTGCGCAGGCGATGCAGGGGTCGAAGGAGTGAACCGTGCGCAACACTTCGAGCGGCTGCTCGGCAATCGCTACCGGTGTTCCGGCGAGGCTCGCCTCGTAGGCGCCCGGTTCATCCTTCTCGTTGCGTGGTGCAGCATTCCAGGTGGTGGGAACGACGCACTGATAGTTCCTGATTTTCCCGTCGTTGATTACCAGCCAGTGCGAGAGTACACCGCGCGGTGCCTCGTGTACGCCGACGCCTGAGATTTCGCCCTTCGGAAATACCGGCTTGTTAAAGGTTTTCAGATCACCCTTGGCCATGTTGGCAAGCAACAGATCCCATTGGCGAGCCAGTTCATCGACCTGTACCGCACAGCCGACGGCACGTGCCGCGTGTCTACCAATCGTCGAGTGCAGCGCATCGAGGCCAACCTTGGTCTTGGCGACCGTCGACACCAGTTCAAGTGTATGAGTTGCGTAGTCGATGGCCGGCTGGTATTTGGCGGCAACCATGGCCAGTACGGACGGCAGCGGACCGACCTGCATCGGTTTGCCATAAAAGGTGGGAGACTTCAGCCACGAGTATTTGCCGTTTTCCTGGAAATCGGTGTACTGCGGCCGAGTTTCGCCCTTGTAGGGATGCAGGGGGCCCTTGCCACCTTCGTACCAGGAATGCTTGACCGATTCTTCGACTCCCTCCTTGAAGTATGCGTCGTTATGCGTCTTGATTTCCTTGAAGCTGCTCATGTCGCCACCGGCGATATGACCGCCAGGCAGGGCAAATTGGGTGTTCTTGCCATCGAGCGGAATATCCGGCACCGAGATGTAATCGACAATGCCACGCCCGATCGTCGTCCACTCGGGATAAAAGCCACCGACCACCGCGACGTCGATCAGGTAGACGTTCTTCACGAAGTCACCGAGCCGATCGATCCAGTCCTTCACTGCCAGCAGGCGTTCGACGGTCAGTACCGATTGCGAGTCAATGGACAGTGCGTTGGCGACGCCACCGACGGCGACGTTCTGAATATGAGGTGTCTTTCCTCCGAGAATGCTGACCACCTTGTTGGCATGCCGCTGCACTTCCAGCGCTTGCAGATAGTGCGCCACCGCGATCAGATTGACCTCAGGTGGCAGCCTCATCGCCGGATGACCCCAGTAACCATTGGTGAAGATACCGAGTTGTCCAGTTCCGATAAAGCCGCTTAGGCGTTCCTTGACCTTGGTGAATTCGGCCTTGCTGTTGCCGGACCAGTTCGAAAGGCTTTCGGCGAGGCTGGCTGCCTGACCGGGGTCGGCCTTGAGGGCACTGGTCACGTCCACCCAGTCGAGCGCCGAGAGGTGATAGAAGTGCACGATATGATCGTGCACGGCATGCGCCAGAATGATCATGTTGCGGATGTATTGGGCGTTGACCGGCAGTTCGAGCTGTAGTGCGTTTTCCACGGCGCGGACCGAAGCCAGCGCATGTACCGTCGTACATACGCCACAGATGCGTTGGGTGATCGCCCAGGCATCACGCGGGTCGCGACCGATCAGGATGTTCTCCACACCGCGCCACATCTGGCCTGATGCCCACGCTTTCTTGACCTTGCCGCCGTCGACTTCGACATCAACGCGCAGGTGACCCTCTATGCGAGTGACCGGATCAATGGTGACTCTTTGCGACATCTTGTTGTCTCCTGAAAAGAGCGTTAATTTGAAAGTCGCATCAGCGACTCACGAATCCCTCCTCCCCACTTGCGAGGGAGGACAACGGTCAGGACTGTCATGATGGGGGGTGCCTGGTAAAGTCATGACCGTTGGCTGCGTGCTGGCTGGGCGTACGTTTCTTCACGCGGCAGGACCGGGAATCGGCGGGTGATGTAAATATAGCCGAACACCTCGGCGGCGAAGATCCCGATGGTGACCAGCAGTTCCGGTACGGACGGGAAATAGTTCCAGCCCGGCCCGGTGTCGAAAGCGATCAGGAAGCCGTTGAGTCGCAACATGATACCGCTGAGCATGACCGCAATGCCGGCGAGGAACAAGCGGGCCGGATTACGGCGTGCCTCGGTGGTGCCGATGAGAAGGAATGTGCCCAGCAGACACGCGTTTTCGACCCAGAAAGTCAGCGCGACGTAGGTCGGTGCGAACGCCTGGCCGATGACACCGCGCACGACGAGATCAGTAAAACGCACGACCAGAAACAGGGCCATGATGCCGAGCATTACCCTCGCCATCGGGTTGAGAAGGGAGACCTCGATTTCGCGCCGGTACGCTGAAGCGGCTACGCAGGATTCGAAGAGGATCACTCCGTAACCGAGCATGATTGCCGAAAGCAGGTAGATCAGTGGTTGAATCGGTGTCTGCCAGAGCGGGTTGACCTGGCCGCCCATGACGACCAGCATCGTTCCTAGCGAAGCCTGGTGCATCATCGGCAGGACGACGCCGAGGGCAATGAAGATGAACAGGACCTTCTCGAGTTTCCGGCGGGCATCGCGCAGGCCCAGGCGTTCGAGAAAAACCGGCGAGAACTCGATCCACATGACAATGATGTACAAGGTGATGCAGGCCGCAACCTCGAACATCACCGAGTTGACGTTGAAGTATCCCGGCCAGAAGATATGCCAGAAATTCCACCAGCGACCCAGATCAAAGGTAATGGCCGCTCCGGCCAAGGTGTAACCAAAGAGACTGCCGAGCAAGGCTGGACGTACCAGCGGATGGTACTTGCCTTTGTTGAAGATATAGACCAGCAGCGCCATCGAGAAGCCGCCACAGGCGAGAGCCGAACCGATGAAAACGTCGACCACCACCCATATGCCCCAGGAGTAGCCATCGTTGACGTTGGTCGTCGAACTCAGGCCGAAGAACAAACGGACGAGGATGATGGTTGCGGTGACGGCAATCAGCATGCAGCAGACCAGCGTCGTGGCATTGAACATGCTGCCGCCGATCGGTGCCGGTCTGGCGTGTTGCAGAGTGCTCATGATCACTCCTTCCCGGGTTCGTCCGCCGGCGCATCGTCCTCGTGATGGACGTTGCGCTTGGCGACATAGGTCATCACGCCGAGTACGGCGAACGGTGCCAGCAGTCCACCGTAGAGCGTGTGCTGAATCGTTTCCGAGGTCGACGCCGACGAATTGGGGGACAGATAGGGCATACCGACCTTCTCGAAATCAACGGCCGAGAGCTTGAGCACCTGGGTGCCGCCGTATTCGGTTTCACCATAGATATGCTGTTTGTAGTTGCCGACGTAGCCTTCATAGCTCTGATCTGGTCCGCCGCTCAGGTTGCCGCGCGGATAGGTGGTCACGCTGCCAGGTTTTAGCGCCAGACGTCGTTTGGCTTCGGACAACAGGTCGCTGGTTCGCCCGTAGAGCGTAGCGCCGGTTGGGCAGACCTCGGCGCACGCCGAGTAGTGACCATCCTTGTAGCGATGCCGACAGAGCTCGCACTTGCCTATCTTGCCGGTCGGCGAGTCGTATTGGTATTTGGGAATGCCGAACGGACAGGCGACGACACAATACCGGCAACCAACACAGGCCTCGGCGTCGTAGGCGACGATACCCGTCTTCGGATCCTTGGTCATTGCAGTGACTGGGCAGGCCGAAACGCAGGATGGGTCAGCGCAATGCATGCACGATGTCTTCATGAAAGCATAACCGTTCGTCTCATCGTCCTTGGTCGCCATCGTTCCGCTGCGATACATCTTGATGATGTTGAAGGTATAGCCACTGGTATCGAGCGGGGTATCCCACAGCTTGTCGGTCGTTGAAAATTCGGCCGGGTTGTCGTTGGCTTGCTTGCAGGCGGCGACGCAGGCCTTGCAACCGATGCACAGGGTGGCATCGTAGAGCAGACCGAGTGCTTCGGGTGGGCGCTGGTAGGTATCGCGTGCCTCGACCCGGACGCTGACGGCACTCGCAACCAGTGCGGTGCCGGCGGCACCCAGGCAGCCTTCAAGGAATTTTCGGCGGCAGTTCACCTCGGTTCGGGTATCGGGACTGTTGGCAGGCATCTCACACCTCCATTTTTTCACTCGCGGCCTGGGCCTTGGCAGCCTCCTCGGCCTTGTGGGAAAGCCCAAGATTACGCGCCACCATGGCCGCTCCACCAGCCGCCGCACCCGCCACGGCGGCCAGTACCGCGGCCGACCCCAGTGTCGCGCCTGTTCCTTTTTCTTCGACGATGCGCGGGTACTGCTGCGGAGGTTCGACGTTCTTTACTTTCGCCAGCATGTGAATCGGCTTGCTGAAGCCGACGCCCTGCTCGGTACAGCCAATGCACGGGCAACCGCAGCCAACCGGCCAGGTGCCGGCGCCGGCGTCGCCGAACAGGATGGTCGGGCAATTGGCGTAGGTTTCCGGCCCCTTGCAACCCAGCTTGTAGAGGCAATAGCCCTTGCGGTGGCCTTCATCACCGAATTCGATGGCAAAACGGCCAGCATCAAAGTGGGCGCGGCGCTCGCAGTTTTCATGGATAAGGCGCGAGTACGCAAATTTTGGTCGACCCAGATCATCGACCGCAGGTAAGCTGCCAAATGCCAGAAAGTGCACTACTGCGGACAGGAAGTTATAAGGATTGGGTGGGCAACCAGGAATCGTCACGACCGGCTTGCCTAGGACCGTGGCGACGCCTGAAGAACCCGTCGGGTTGGGATCGGTCGATGGCATGCCACCCCAGCTCGCACAGGAACCAATGGCGATGACAGCAGCCGCATCGGCGGCGCATGCCTGGGTCAGCTCGACCGCAGTCTGGCCGCCGACCTTGCAATAGATGCCGCCATCGCGCGTCGGAATGGCTCCTTCGATGACCAGCAGGTAGCTGTTCTTGTTCTCGGCCATGGCTGTCCTGCGTGCCTGTTCCGCCTGGTGGCCAGCCGCTGCAAACAGCGTTTCATGATAATCGAGCGAAATCACATCGAGAATCAGCTTTTCTAGCGTCGGATGCTCGGAGCGCAGCATGGATTCCGTACAGCCGGTACATTCCTGGAATTGCAGCCAGATGACCGACGGCCGTTTCTTGTCGGCTATCGCCTCGGCAACGGCTGCGTCAGCACCCTGCGGCAAGCCCAGGCTGGCCGCGACGGTTGTGCAGAACTGCAGAAACTCCCGTCGCGACAGGTCAAGTCGTTTGCTCGCCGCGGCGATACGCGAATCACCTTCCAGCTTCAGCAGACCGGTATTTGCCATCTCACTGCCCCCTATCTCGTCGTCCGACCGCTGGCCGGGAGGTTTACATCTGCGCTAATCAGGGGCGATGCAGTCAAAAACCGTGCCAGGGAAGAATAAATATAAAAAACATCGACGTAAGCTTTCCCAATGAGCTCTGCAGGCGAATTTTTCTTTGCATTAATTTTACGAAATGGATACTTTCTTACCGGCCCCATCGATGGAGACCGGTCAAGTCTGTAAACTAATGTAAATAGGGTGACTAACAGGCTGACGGACTTTTAGGCTGCTGAACATTGAGCCGATGTCTTCGCCGCTCGCATGGCCGAACAGATCTTCCCAGATCGAGAACTTACGCCTGGAAATGTTGCGCAGCGCAGGACGGTGGCTCGCGCGCAGATGGGGAAGAAAGATTCGTGAGTCGCTAACGCGACTTCCACATTAATAATAGGACGGTCGCCAGCCTCCATGATCCCTCGGCTTCTTCTCTGCCGATGGCGCAGCGTCCGGGGTCGCCAGGGCAGCGCCGGCAGCGTAGTCGGCCAGTTCGATCCGTTCGCCTCCGATCACCGATCCGCCCTTGCGAACCAGATTTTCCATTGCCAGAAAGCCGCGCATCCTCTCGGGAGCAACCCAGGCCGTGCGGTCGAGCTGAACACCCCTGCCCAGGTCGACGCCGCGAGCTTCGATACGGTAGCTGTCGAAAGTTCCGGCAGGCAAGGTGATCCGCTCGCGTGCAGCGACACGCAACTCGAAGCGCACATTGGCCTTCGTGCCATCCGCTCGGGTGACGATGAACTGTGCCGGCCAGCGCTTGCCGAGCGCGTAGTCGTTGATGAAAAACTGATAGGGCGTCCAGCTTGTACCGTCAGGCGCGCGGACGTTGTTGCCGAACAGATCGCTCACCTTGCTGCCGTCGTTGTACAACACCTCGTCGCCAGCGATCCTGAGAACGGTATCCGTGCTGCGTGCGGTTTCGGTCTGGCTGACGAGATCGACGGTACGATACGTATAACGCTCGCCAGGGCGGAACGAAACCACCTTGCCGCTGTAGGAGGCGGCCTTGCCGTCGGCAGCGCCCGGTACGCACATTTCCGGCCCGAGCGGCGGCGGGGGCGCTGCCTGGACAGGCTTTTCGCCGCGCTCGCGCAGGACCGCGTCGAGTCGATGCTGCGCAAGCTCGGCAAACTTGCCACTTGGCCGCTGCCGGATGAAGGCCTCCAGTGGCTCGGGATCCTTCGCTTCGCGCAGGCTGTTCCAGGTCGCCAGATCGGCTTCGAACTCTTTCTGCTCACGGCTCAGGTCACGACCGCTACCACCGACGAAGGCGAAATCACCTTCCAGCGAGGTGCTCTCCCAAGGAATCTGCGCACCTTCGGATGCCCGTCGCACCGCCAGCCGCACGCGCTTGAAGACATCTTCGACCGGTGCGCCCGGCACTTTCATTTCCTTCAACAGGTTCTCGGTGTACAGCCCGTGCGCACCGTCCCCGTCATCGGCGGTGTTGCCGGGTGCGGTGGCATAGGCCAGCAGCGTGCCGGGCGGCGCGTCGAGCTGCGAGAGCCCCCGGTCATCGGTGCGAAAATCGCTGCCAAAAGGGTTGTTGCGGCAGGCGTCGAGAATCACCAGATTGAGCGGATTGCGCGCACGGCCGAGACTTTCGAGCAAGAGACCGACGTCGACGCCCTGCGCAGCGATATCCGACGGACGGGTGATGCGTACATCCACCGGCAGCATGAAATTTCGCCAGTTGAGCTGGACTCCATGGCCCGCGTAGTAAAAGACACCGACCGCCCGGTTGTCGCGCGCGAGCGCATCGCCGAAGCCGCGGATGGCTTCCTGCAATTCGCGGCGCGGCGAGTCCACCTTCAGCGTCACGCGAAACCCCGCCTCGCGCAGGCGTTCGGCGACTGCGCGCGCATCGCGCGCAGGGTTGACGAGCGGTGAGGCGACATAGGCGCCGTTGCCGATCACCAGGGCAATCCGTCCCGCTGCCGGTTCAGGCGCGACAGCCGAGGCGCTCAGGGGTGCGAGGAGCGCCAAACAGGTATAGAGCGCGGTGGCTTTTTGGGCAGGGCGTGATGGCTTCATGGCAGTCTGGTTTCCTTGGGTTGATGGGCACGCACAGATGGTCAAACGCTGTGGGACCGATTATGCCAGATGCCGCCCGTCACCAACTGCCACTGCGCTCACGCCGATGGCAGACGATAGTCCTTGAACATCTCCCGCAGCCTCAGCTTGTGCAGTTTGCCGGTCGCGGTATGCGGCAGTTCGTCGACAAAGGCGACATCGTCCGGAATCCACCAGTTTGCCACCCTGCCCTGCAGGAACTCGAGCATCGTCTCGCGAGTCAGCGCCTCGCCGGGTTTTCTGACGACCACCAGCAGCGGCCTTTCCTGCCATTTGTCGTGCGCCGCGCCGATCACCGCAGCTTCGGCGACCGCCGGGTGTGCCACCGCGGCATTCTCGAGGGCGATCGACGAAATCCACTCGCCGCCGGACTTGATCACGTCCTTCGAACGGTCGGTGATCTGCAGGTAGCCATCGAGGTCGATGGTCGCGACGTCGCCGGTGTCGAAGAAACCATCGGCATCGACGATGCCGCCGCCCTCGTCCCGGTAGTAGCCGCTGGTGATCCACGGCCCGCGCACCAGCAGGTGGCCGGCGGCCTGTCCGTCCTGCGGCAGGCGCTCGCCCTGATCGTCGACGATCTTCATCTCGACGCCATAGACCGCCCGCCCCTGCTTCTCCTGGATGTCCAGTCGCTGTTCGAAGGTGTAGTCCTCGTGCTTGGGCAACAGATTGCAGACCGTTCCGACCGGCGACATCTCTGTCATTCCCCAGGCATGAACGACGAAAGCCCCGAAGGTGTTCGCAAAGGCTTCGGTCATCGCGCGCGGAGCCGATGAACCGCCGATCACGACGCGGCGCAGGCACAGTTCGTCCCGTGGCTTCAGACCGGCGCCATCGACATGCTGCAGGAGCATTCGCCAGACCGTGGGTACGCCAAGGGCCAGCGTCACCTGCTCGTCGCGCAGCAGTTCATAGACACTCTTGCCGTCGAGTGCCGGGCCGGGCATCACCAGCCGGGCACCGCTCATGGCACCAGCGTAGGGCATTCCCCAGGCGTTGACATGGAACATCGGAACCACCAGCAAAAGGGTTTCCGCAACTCCGATAGCCAGGCCGTCGACCGCGCAGGCGGCCCATGCATGCAGCACCGACGAGCGATGCGAGTAGAGAACGCCTTTCGGGTTGCCGGTGGTTCCGGAGGTATAGCACAGCGACGAGGCGGTATGTTCGTCGAACTGCGGCCAGTCGTAGGCATCGGATGCGGCGCCGAGCAGATCCTCGTAGCAGAGCAGGCCGGGAATGTCGCATACCGGCAGATGCGCCCGGTCAGTCATGACCACGAAACCGCGAACGCCGGGAACCGCCTGCGCCAGCTTTTCGACCAGCGGTATGAAACCGAGGTCGAAGAACAGGAACTGGTCTTCGGCATGCCTGACAATGTATTCGATCTGTTCCGGGAACAGGCGCGGGTTGATGGTGTGCAGAACCGCTCCCATCCCCGACACGCCATAATACAACTCCATATGCCGGTAGCCATTCCACGCCAGGGTGGCGATCCGCTCGCCCGGAACAACCCCTAGTGCGGTCAGTGCGTTCGCCACCTGTCTGGAACGGCGGCAGATGTCGGCATAGGTACAACGATGCAGCGGCCCCTCGCTGGTACGCGAAACGATCTCGGCCTGTGGATGGCAACGTGCCGCGTGTTCGATCAGTGACGAGACCAACAACGGCCGCTCCTGCATGAGTCCCCTGAGCATGAGGTATCCCCCTTGTATCGGTTGGAGTTAATGTAACAGTCGCGTCAACGACTCACGATCTCCCCTCCCCCTCATGGGTCGGGAAAAGTAAACTGTCATGACTTTGATGATGATCCGAAGTGCCTGAAAAAGCCATGACCGTCAAAGTGCTTGCAGTGCCCCAAGAAGTTCCTCAGTGTAGGCGCTGAAGCGATGGACGTCGGCGTGTGCCGCCGCCGGGAGTCGCAGCAGGCGCGCCTGCGATGCGACGGACAACAGTCGTTCGCTATGCGTGACCGGAATTAGCCGATCCTGCTCGCCATGCACCAGCAGCAATGGACCATGCAAAAGCGAGGCATCCTGGCAGGTCGCCAGCGGGTAGCGCAACAGCCAGGTCGGCAGCAGCGGATAATTCGAATGCATGAGCTGGGCCATGCTGCAATACGGAGAGACCAGGATCGTCAGGTCGGGTTGAACCGCTGCCGCCAAGCCCGCAGCCAGCCCCGTGCCGAGAGAGCGCCCAAATATGACCTTGCGCTTGCCGGCGTATTGCGGCGCAACAAAACGCCAGGCGGCCAGCACGTCGGCGCGAAGCTGTGCTTCGCTCTCGATGCGGCCACTACTCTTGCCATAGCCGCGATAGTCCAACATGAACAGATCGTAGTTGGCCTCCCGGTAGAATTCGACATTACTGAACCAGGTCGCCAGATTACCGTTGTTGCCATGCAGATAGAAAACCACTCCGCGTGGATTCGGCAATTGCAAGTGCAACGCCGAGAGCGTCGCGCCGGCGACCGGGATATCCACCTCATGAACATCGGCAAGCGCGAAGCGGTATGTCGCCGGCAGCGGATCGGGTTGAAAGATCAGGGTCTCCTGGTAGCAGTAGACCCATGCCAGCGCTGCCAGGTAAGAACTGCCGGCCAATGCGGCGACAAGCGCCAGCGCGCGCCGCCACAGCGCGCCAATGTCGGCAGCAACCCGGACATTGGCCATGCTCAGCCCGACCATGTCAATCGATCGAGCTGAAGCGATGGATCAGGGGAGGCTGCGCCAGCAGTTCAGCCGCCAGCGTGATCGCCTTGGCCACATGGGCGCTCGCCAGATGGGCGTCAGCGACTGCCTGATCGGTCCACTGCTCGACGGTCACGAACTCAAGCGGATCGTCCTGATTCTGAAACAGCTCGTAGCTCACGCAGCCGCTTTCCTGGCGACTTGGGCCTAGCAAATCCTGCAATACCGACCGCAGTTCGTCCTCTCTACCGGATCGGGCGGTAATTCGGGCCATGATTCTGATCATCGTTTCTTCCTTGTATGGGTGGTCTTGAGAATAGGCACCCGTAGTGCCTCAGTTTTACAGGGGTCGCCGTCCAGTCAGCCCGGCGGGGGCGGCCCGAGCGATTCGATGCGGTAGCCCTGCGGATAATCCGTCCGCGGAATCTGCGTGCGCAGTTTCGGACGCCGGCGGCGTGGCAGCCAGCGCAGGACCCTGGCCCGAAAACGCAGCGCATGTTCGGCAGCCCAGACCAGCCAGCGCGGTGCCGGTTGCAAACCAAAGGCGCTGAGCAGCGGCGGATCGAGCAACGCGTGAATGCTGCTGCGAACGAGCGGGCGCAAAACGGCGGGAAACCAGCCGGCAAAGAGTTCGCGCGTGGCCAGCGCCACCTGTTGATTGGCACTGCTAAAGCCAAAGTTGGCCGCTTCATAGGCGCGGCTGGTGCGCTCGAAGTCGCCGAGATGGTCGGGCAGGTCGCGGATCGACATCCGTTCGCCGAGGTTCCGCCAGAACCAGAACCATGCCTGTTGCTCGAATTCGGTCATGCGACGCCAGCCGAAGCGTCGATTCCAGCGAATCGGCTCGAAGACGAAGGTCGACAGCACGTACAGGAAGTCTTCGTTGGCAATCCTGAAACGCCCATGCAGGGCGTTCATGCGCGCGATGGCGCTGGCACCGCGCGGACTGTCGAAACCGTTTTCGATGATTTCACTGATGATCAGGTCGGTATCATCGTAGCGTTTCCCGGTGCGCTTCTCGAATTCGCCGGTGGCATGCAGCAGACCGCCGATCCGCGCCGACGCGAAGGTGCGGAACAGCGCAAGTTCGAGCGAGCGTGTGGTATCCCAGGGAAAGACCAGCGTCGCCAGATGGCGAACGATCTCCTGGCAATCGCGTCGCGGGTCAGGTGCCAGGCGGCTATTCATCGATTTCCTTTCGGTGGTTCGTATTCATTCGTATTCATCATCCCTTCATACGTGCCGCGCGGGCGATTGGATGCAGCGACATCGTCGATCAGGCGTCGCAAGGGCAAGACGATCCTGCCGGCAAGCTCAGAGGTTGTGAATAAATCTACTGCGCGACCGATCTGCTGCGTTGCTCAGTCGCTCACTCCTCGCCTATCCACTTGATATGTCTCGTCGTTCGCTCCATCGCGCCTTGCATCTCGGCCTGCTCGCGACGATTTCTTCACAACCTCTCAGCGGAACGTGCGCCCGCTTCCTGCCAGAGGTTCAGCGTTCAGCACACCAGCGCCGCCAGACCTCGCGATACGAGGCTTCCAGTTCGCGCGTGAAACCCGCCTGCTCCATCAGCGGCGACTGCAGCAGGCGCGCGCGCATCGTCATGCGTAGGCGGCGCAGGCGATCGGCGTCGTTGGCGAGTGCCAGCGCGGTTTCGACATAATGCTCGGCCGAATCAGCGACCAGGTCGCCGAGGCCGACCTGGTTCAGGATGCTCAGACCCAGTCGCGCGACCTGCCGGCCACCGCAACGCGAGACCACCGGCACGCCCATCCACAGGGCCTCGCAGGTGGTGGTGCCGCCGTTGTAGGGAAAACTGTCGAGCGCGATGTCGACGTCGTGGTAGGTCTGCAGATAGCCTGGGGCCTTGCCGAACGGCCGGAATTCCAGACGGGCGCGGTCGATGCCGAGTTGCTCGAAGAGCGCGATCGCGTGCCCACTGGCTGGACCGGCGTGCATGGCGGCGTTCTGGATCAACAGCCGGGATGCCGGCAGACGGCGCAGAATCTCGGCCCACGCTTCAAGCAGCGGCCGGTTCAGCTTGGGCGCCTGGTTGAGCGATCCGAACATGACCTGGCCGCTACGGTCGAGCGGCAGCGTGCCCACCGGCGGCGAATCCGGCAAGGGTGCGTAGCAGTAGTAGCCATGCGCGAGCCGTAGCGGCACCTCCGACGAGGCGACTGGAGGTGCCGGTGGATCGGGGTCGATCCATTGGTCGCTGATGCGGTAATCGAGCGTGCGAATGCCGGTGCTTGCCGGATAACCAAGGTAGGCGATCTGCACCGGCGCAGGCTTGCGGCCGACCACGAGCAGACGATTGCGATCGGTGTAGCCGGCCAGATCGACGAGGATGTCGATGCCATCCCGACGAATGCGCGTGGCCAGTTCGTCGTCGTCGAGATCGTGGCAATCGACCCAGCGGTCGGCATGCCGGCGGAAAAGCTCGGTCACCTCGTCGGCGCGGTCACGGAAATAGTAGCAGCAGATCTCGAAGGCCTGGTGGTCATGGTGCTCGATGACCGGCAGCAGGAAGTAGCGCACGGCGTGGCGGCAGAAATCACGCGACAGATAGCCGATGCGCAGTCGCCGTCCGGGGTCGGGTGGGTTGAGCGGAGCAACGATCAGGCCGGCCAGCGGCGCGATCATCCGCTCGTCGAACTCGCGATGTGCGGCGAAAACCTCGTCATCCGAGGGTTCGACCGAAAAATTCAACAGCATGGGCCAGTTGCTCTGTACGTAAGGATCGTCGATTGCCCGCGTCGCCGCGCGGTAATGCGGCAAACCCTCGGGGCTGCGCCATTGCGCCAGCAGTACATTGCCGAGGTTCAGGCGCGCCAGCTGGTGATCAGGATCGAGATGCAGCACCGCACGGTAGCTGCGTTCGGCGGCAGCGACCTCGCCCTGCTCCTGCAAGGCCTTGCCGAGGTTGTAATGCGCCTCGACTGCCTGTGGATCGAGTTCGACGGCGCGCTGCAGGTGCGGTAGCGCCGCCATTGGCTGGCCGCTGATGCCAAGAAAGGCGCCGAGCGTCGCCTGCGTGCGTGCGAAGTTCGGTTCGATGGCCAGCGCTTGCCGAACGTGGGCCAGGGCGGCATCACGCCGCTTTAGCGCCCAGCAGACGATGCCACGTTCGAGCCATGCCGGCCAATGTCCAGGCGAGCGCGCAACGACTTCGCCGTAGAGCGCCTCGGCATCGGCCCAGCGGCCGGCGGTGTGCGCCTGCCGTGCGCTCTCGAAAAGTGTCTCGATCGCCGCAGGTCCTGCAGCCGAAGCAAACAGCTCAAATGCCTGTGGCCGCCGTTCCACCGACACCGGATCGAAGCCGGCCTCGGTCAGCCGGCGTTGCAGGGTAGCGGCGCTGAAGCCGGTACGGTGCCCCATGTAGTGTCGTCCGGCAGCGATCGACGCGCGGTGGCCCCAGAGCACGTCGAGCACCGCGATCGACCCGATCGGCGAGCGGTACAATTCGCCCTCCAGGTCGCCACTGGCGATCTTTTCGGCCAGGCTCTGCACATCGGGCACGACGACATACGCCATCCCGCCGGGCCGCAACACGCGCCGGAACTCGGCAAGAGCGGTCGGCACCTCGTGCGGCAGCAGATGCTCGAGGTTGTGGCTCGACCAGATGGCGTCGACGCTGGCGTCACGCAGCTCGGCCATGTCGGTCATGCTGCCGACGAGATCCGGCTGGACGGCGGGATCGATGTCGTAGCGGATCTCGCGCCACTCGGGCGATCGGAAATATGCGGGCAGTGGCGCCCGGCCGCAGCCGACGTGCAGAATGGTTTTCGGCATCAGGGCTTCGCTCATCTATTTCCTCCGCACTTGCATGCCGACATCACCGACCGGACCGGATCGGCTCAGCAAACGCCATAACCAGCCCTGTGCATCCTGGCCGGTCAGGACGTAGTCAAGGACATTACGATTGTCGACAACGAGGTTCTGCGCCATTTTGGCTGCGCGCGTCCCGGCAAACAGCAATTGGTCGCCGGGTTGCAGAAGCATTTCGTCTGCGGGTTGCTGGTGGTCACGACCGTCGCGCAGCAGCAGCAAGGGCATCAGCGGCAGTGTCTCGGTACGCGCCGCCGGATCGTGGCGCAAGCGGCCAAGCGCCATCGGCTTCTGCTCCATCATCAGCCACTGATGCACCGCCGGCGCCTCGGCGGCATTCAGCCTGACTCCCCAGACCAGCGGCACGCGCCGGCCACAAAGCGCTTCGAGTTGCCCGGCGAGTGCCGCCGCACGCGCATCCGGCCAGCCGCGAAGCAGGCCGAAAAAACGGCTCAGCAAGGGTGAGGTAATCAGCGCCAGGCATTCGCGCGCGACGATCTTCGACGGCACCATCGTGAAATCGGCATCGTAAGCGTCGAACAGCACCTGATTGGCCATCCGGTTCTGGCGCAGGACGACGAACAGGTCCGGGTTGAGCTCCTTGGCGGTCATCGCGATCGAAAGGTTGTTGGTATCGTGGTCGCTGCCGGCGACGATTCCGACCGCCGTTTCGATCCCTGCCCGGCGCAGTGGCTCAGCCTCGGTACCCTGACCCACGATGTGATGGACGCTGCTCGACAGGTTCGGATCGGGGTCGATCACCGTCAGGCTCACCCCCTGCCGCTCCAGATTGCGAACCACCGCCTGCCCGAAACGACCATAACCGCAGATCACCCAGTTGCCGGCTGGAGGATCGTGTCGTTCGGAAACTTCCTGACCCGGCAGGCCGGTCAGCAGATCGACGAGACGGTACCAGTTCGGAGAATGGATCGCCTGCGCCAGATAGTCGGCGAATTTCTCGAAGTGATTGACCACGTAATGCGTTCCGAACGACATCATGTTGGCCTCGATCGACGGGCTCGCGACGCGCGCGATGACCATCAGGCTCGGATTCATCAGCCGACTGGCTATCGCCACGGAAAGATTCGCCGCGTCGTCGTCGGTGATCGCCAGCACGCCGCGACAACTGCGGTGCTTGAGGCCGGCCATCAGCAAGTGTTGCGGCTGCGCCGCATCGCCGCAGAGAGCAAGAACGTCGGCAGAGAAGTCTTCGATTTCGAGTTCCTGGATGCGCCCCTCATTGCGTTCGATGGTCACTACCCGGATGCCGTCGCGGTCGAGCGCGCGCGCAATCAGCAGGCCGGTCTCGCCGCAGCCACAGAGGATGTAGAAGGGTTCGCCAAGCTGCCTGACCCGGCGAACGAATCGACCAGTCAGCAACACCTGCTGCAAGCCCCGGTCCTGGACCAGGGCCAGCAGGCTGATGATCGAGTACGACCAGCCAATCACCGAGAGGAAGATCACCACCGTCACCCACATCCGCTGCGCTTCGGAAAACGCGCCGGGCAGTTCGCCGAAGCCGATCGTGCTGGCGGTGTAGCTGACGAAGTAGAAAGCGTGAAAGAAGCTCATCGGTGGCGCTGGCCGCCCTTCTGCGTCGATGCCGGGAATCAGCGTCAGGCCGAGCGTCGACAACGCATAGATGACGATCAGCACGATCAGTGGCGCCCGCATCCGCCGCAGGGCGATGAAAAAGACGCTGGCGTTCATCGTGGAATGCCGTTCAACGCCGCAGCATCACGGTTTCGGCGATCAGCAGGATCACCGAGACGATGTTGGCAAAGAGCGCGCCGCCGCTCAGCGAAACCACACTGATGGTGACATCCGGCGACATGCCTTCGCCGGTGACATGCGCCGCGACGCCCCAGACGCAGGCCGCCGCCACCAGTTGCAGGTCGGCAACCAGGCTGGTCGACAGGTGCACCGCACCGATCTGTGTGCGATCACCGAATTTCAGGACCGTGGCCACCAGGTTGACGGCGATAGCGGCGAACAGCTCGTAGATATGATGGTGATTGGGTTGATCGATGTCGCCGATGAAGAAACCGAAGTTCAGCGTTGCGGCCAGAACGATGAAGAAACCGAAAACCACTTTCTCGAGATTCATGAATCCCCCCAGGTCGGCTACCGTCGCGCCATCGACGATGGTATGGCGCGAGAGGATACGCGCGTGCGCGGGGAATGAAAACCGGCCGCGGCGGTCGGAATGTCAATGAGATTGCCAGAACGCTGTCGCCAAGCGACGTGCGCTCTCGACGAAGACGATGTACTCCTCGTGGCAGGTAAGGCAACGCCGGCCTTGTCAAGCCAGTTGACAGGCCCGACCGGGCTGCCGATACTTTCGGCAGTCCCGTTGGATTCCCGATCCTCCTCAGCCTGCCCCCTGCATCGGTCGGCGCCGTCTGGACGGTGACGATACTGGCCAAAAACTGGCTGCGGCCATGGTGCACGCGCAGGCCCAAACCGCGGGTGGCGGCCGACCGACTCAATCCACGTTCCTGGAGGGCATCACTCCCATGATTCATCGACCATCGATCGTCGCCGGACTGATCGCTGCCCTGTTGGCGGCAGAACCATTCTCGACGGCGGCAGCACCCATTCCGTCACCTGATTCCCCGCGGGGGCAGCCCCCCGGCGCGTCTCCCGCACAAAGCAAGGTGGACGCCGGCTTGAAGGCATTGAACGCTGGCGAACTGGTGGCCGCCGAGACCGCATTCACGGAAGCGGCCCGGGTCGATCCCAAGCTGTCGGCAGCCTACATCGGTCTGGCGGAAGTCGCCGCCCGGCAAAACAAGCCCGCCCGCGTCGAACACTGGCTGAAGCAGGCGCTGACGGCCGATCCGAACGGCGCGCTGACGCAGCGCACCTGGGGCCGCTACCAGTTTCAGCAAGGGCGCTTCGTCGATGCCGAAGCCACTTTCAAGAAAGCAGTCGCGCTCGACCCACGCTCGGTGGATGCGCAGCTCAACCTCGCCGAGAACTATCTGCTCGGCCTCAAGAAGGCAAAACCGGCAGAAGACGCTTACCGTGCGGCCATCGCGCTCGACGCCGGCAATCCGCAGGCACATGCGGGTCTGGCCGCGACGCTGGCGGCGCAAGGCCACCCGGATGCGGCACTCGCCGAGTATGAGCAGGCGGTCAGGCTCGCGCCTGCCGACCCGAAGTTCGCGCACGCCCTCGCCCGCTTCCTGGCGTCACAGGGCAAATTCGATCAGGCTATGGCCGCACAGCAGAAGATCATCGCCATGGCGCCGGATTTTTTCCCCGCCTACATCGATCTGGGTGACCTGTATCTGGCCAAGGGCAACCTCGACCAGGCAGCCAACACCTATCGCTCTGCTACCAAGGTGACCAAAAACCCGGCGCTGGCCTTTTTCAAACTCGGGACCGTGCTCGAAGGTCAACAGCGCTGGGCCGAAGCCGAACAGGCCTATCTCGAGGCCGTGCAGAACGATCCGATGATGTATGGCGCGTACAACAATCTCGCCTTCATGGCCGCGGTGCGCAAGGAGCGTCTCGACGATGCGCTGGTTTGGGCCAGGAAGGCGGTTGAACTGGCGCCCAAGGTGACGACGATCCAGGACACGCTTGGCTGGGTCCACCGGGCCCGCGGTGAACTCGGCCCCGCCGCGCAGGCGATCGAGAAGGCGGTTGCCGCCAACCCCAAGAAGGCCGGTTTCCGCTACCACCTCGGGGTGGTCTATGCCGAACAGGGCAAGAAGAAGGAAGCGGTCGCCGCGCTGCAGAAAGCACTCGAACTCGACCCGAATTTCAACCAAGCGGCCGACGCCAGACAACGCCTGCAGCAACTCTCGGCGAAGTAGCGAGGGCGGGCGGCCAGTGGGGTGGCTGCTCCACAAAAGAAAAGCGGCCCGAAGGCCGCTTTTTTGCCCTACCGATTCGTCCAATCTGCAAGTCGCGTCGGCGACTCACGAATCTCCCCTCTCCACTCGCTGGAGAGGGGTCGGGGTAAAAGTAAAACTTAGACTGAACGACGGCGCGCTGCCCCCAGGCCAAGCAGGCCCATGCCCATCAGGACCAGTGTGGCCGGCTCGGGAGTCTTGAAGCTGTCAAGTTCGCGGGCCACGATCTTGTCGTCGACCAGTGCGAAGGTGACGAAGTCCTTGTCGCCAGCGGCCACACGCGTGAAGGTATAGTCGAAGGTAAACACGCGGTCAACCGAACGGTCGTACGAACCGACCGCGTCGGCACCTGAGCAGGAACCGATGTCGGCGCCCGTGCAGACGGTGGAGACCGCGATCTCGGGCAGCCCGCCGCCGAGATCATCGACCGTCACCTTGCTGTAGGTGGCGAAGCTGGCGGTGATGCCGGCGGTGATCGCCGCGGCGATCGCGTCTGGTGTGGTCGAAGAAGCAAAGACCGAGCCGCCGAGGCCGGTGATGCTGCTGGCGAAGGTCGGAGCCAAGGCGCAGGTGCCGGATGAAGAGCAGAAGTCGATACCGATCACATCGGCACTGATGCCGCCAACTGCCGCCAACGTGCTGGCAAGAGTAGCGGCGCCCGCCTTGAAGCCGGCATCACCGAGCGCGATGATGAAGCGGTTCGAACCGGCACGCCATCCACCGCCAGCCGCCGCAGCGCTGATGCCGTCGTAACCCAGTTCGGCGTAATCACCGCCGCCACTGGCGCCCAGTCCGGTAATGGCGGCCACGGTGGTCGCGGCAGTCGTGTCGACCGGGGCCTTCACTGTACCTGCGCCAGGGTCATTGTAAAAAGCGACTCCACTCGCGACGCTGCCGAATGAACCGAGGCTGGCGAGCAGCCCCCCCGCCATCGTTTTCGCGCCGGCAATCGCGCTACCCATGCTGCCGGTGGTATCGAAAACGAACATCACGTCGATCAGGGCATCCGTCGGTGGCGCTGCGGTGACGGTGACGGTCTTGGTGATGGTCACCGACTCGCCGACGCCAAGGCTGGCGCTGAAGCTGGTGGGCGCAATCGAATCGGCGTAAACGGCGCCGGAGGCCAGGATTCCCAGGGCACCGACTGCAGCGGCGCCGGCTCTTTTAAGGGCTGGAAGAACCGAAGTAAATTGCATTTGATATCTCCTTTGAGAAAGGTTGAAGGGCCTGTCCTGGAGGACTCAAAGGCACCTGCAGAACACGGAGCAAGAGCCGTGCCAGATCACGCCAATAATTTATTAAGTTATTAAAATTAATGATGAAAATAGTCATTTCGGCGGTCACGAAGCATTCTGGCCGGTTTCCTTTGGTTCAAACTGTAAAATTAATCGACACTTACCGCCATAAGGGAGAATGCCGGAAAGCTGCCATTCAGCCCAGCTCACCAGCCGCCCTGCTCACCGCGTGCGCCCCGGCCTGGCGTCTGGCCAGCAGCGTATACACCGTCGGCACGACGAACAGCGTCAGGAAGGTACCGAGCAGCAGCCCGCCGACGATGACCCAGCCGATCTGTTGGCGGCTTTCGGCGCCGGCACCGCTGCCGATCGCCAGCGGAATCGCGCCCAGCACCATCGCGCCGGTGGTCATCAGGATCGGTCGCAGGCGCAGTTCGGAAGCCTCGATCACCGCCTGCCGGACCCCGCGCCCCTGCGCCTGCAACTGATTGGCGAACTCGACGATCAGGATGCCGTGCTTGGTAATCAGGCCCACCAGCGTGACCAGTCCGATCTGGCTGTACACATTGAGCGTCCCGCCGCTCAGAAGCAGCGCCAGCAATGCGCCGGTCATCGACAGCGGCACCGTCAGCATGATGATGAACGGGTCGCGGAAACTCTCGAACTGGGCGGCGAGCACCAGGTAGATGAACGCCAGCGCGAGCAGGAAGGTCAGCGCCAGCGACGATGACGAGAGCTTGAACTCGCGCGACTGGCCCGCATAGTCGATGGCATAACCGGCTGGCAGGAGGAGCCCGGCGGTGCTGTCGAGAAACCGCAGTGCTTCGCCCATGGCGTAGCCTGGGGTCAGGTTGGCGGTCAGGGTGACCGCGCGGCGCTGCCCGAAATGGTTGAGTTCGCGCGGGCTGACCGTTTCGTCGACGCTGAGCAGGTTGGCCAGCGGGATCATGCTGCCATCCCTGGCGCGAACGAAGAGGTCGCCGATGTCGGAAGGCGTCGCACGGTCGGCGTTGGCGACCTGAACGATCACGTCGTATTGCTCGCCCTCCCGCTTGAAACGGGTGACCTGGCGACCACCTAGCATGGTTTCGAGCGTCCGCCCGACGGTTTCGATCTGCACCCCGGTATCCATCGACTTGTCACGATTGACGATCACCGACAGTTCGGGCTTGTTCAGCTTGAGATCGGTATCGACATTGGTCAAGCCCGGGTTCTTCGCCACCTCGTCGAGGAGCCTGGCAGTGATCTTGTCGAGTTCGACGTACGACGCCGAGGTGACGATGACGAAATTGATCGGCCGCTCACGCGGGCTCTGGCCGAGCGACGGCGGCAAAACCGGAAATGCCAGCACGCCGGGAATTCCCGAGAACTTTGGGAACAGTTCCTTGACCACCGCCACCGAGTTGCGCTTGCGCTCCTGCCAATCGGTGAGACCGACAAAGGAGATACCCTGGCTGACAGTCGGGTTGCCGGCGACAACGAAGTAGCGCTCGACATCGGCGGTATGCGCGTAGAGGTCCTCGATCTGCCGGGCATACTTGTCGGTGTAATCAAGCGTCGCGCCTTCCGGCCCGAGAAAGACGCCGATGATGATGCCACGGTCTTCGATCGGCGCCAGTTCGGACTTGAGCGCACCGAGTAGAAAGACGTTCGCCCCCGCGACCAGCACGAAAGCCAGCATCACCAGCCAGCGCTGCGCCAGTGCCGCGGTGAGCACACGGCGGTAGGCCCGCGTCAGCGCTTCCAGGAGGTTTTCGACGGCGACGTAGGCCTTGCCGTGCCGGGCCTCGTGTTTGAGCAGCCGCGAGCACATCATCGGTGACAGCGTCAATGCGACGAAACCGGAAACCAGAACAGCCCCGGCCAGCGTCAGCGCGAATTCGACGAACAGTTTGCCTGTCCGCCCGGTCATGAAAGCGACCGGCGCATACACCGCAGCGAGGGTAATGGTCATCGCGACGACCGCGAAACCGATCTCCTGAGCTCCCTGAAAGGCCGCCTTGCGCCGCGGCATGCCCGCCTCCATGTGGCGGTAGATGTTTTCCAGGACGACGATCGCGTCATCGACGACCAGACCGATCGCCAGCACCAGCGCCAATAGGGTCAGGGTATTGATCGTGAAGCCGAGCACCAGCATCAGCGCAAAGGCGCCGATCAGAGAAACCGGAATCGTCACCAGCGGAATCAGCGTCGCCCGGAAGTTGCGCAGAAAGATGAAAATGATCAGCAGCACCAGCAGCATTGCTTCACCGATGGTCTTGAAGACCGCGTCGATCGAGCGGTCGATGAACACCGACGAATCGTAGGCGATGTTCGCGGTCATTCCCGGCGGCAGTTCGCCGATCACTTTGGGCAGTTCGCCGCGCAGCGCCCGTGACAGTTCGAGCGGGTTGGCGGTGGCCTGCTTGATGACCCCCAGGGCGACCGCCGGCCGACCCTTGAAACGCACGCTGCTGCGCTCGGAAGCGGCGCCGATCTCGACGCGACCGAGGTCGGCGATGCGCACCGGATAGCTGCCCCTGGCGTCTGTCGCCTGCTTGACGATGATTTCAGCGAACTGCGCCGCTTCGCCAAGATCGGTGCGCGCAACCACCGAGAACTCACGGCTCCGGCTTTCGATGCGGCCGGCCGGCACCTCGACGTTCTGCCGACGCAAGGCATCCTCAACATCCTGTGGCATCAGGTTGAAGGCCGCCAGGCGGTCGCGATCCAGCCAGATGCGCATCGCGAACTTGCGCTCGCCGAAGACACGTACGTCGGCAGCGCCGGGCAGTGTCTGAAGGCGCGGTTTGACGATGCGATTGGCGAAGTCGGTGACTTCGAGTGCCGAGTGCTGGTCTGACGAGAAGGCGATCCAGATGATCGGATTGGCGTCGGCCTCGACCTTGGCGATGACCGGCTCGTCGATGTCGGCCGGCAGCTTGTTGCGCACGCGCGAGACGCGGTCGCGGACATCCGACGCCGCCGAATCCGGATGGCGCTCAAGCTTGAAGCGCACCGAAATCTGACTGTTCTCCTGACGCGAGATCGAGGTGATGACGTCGACCCCTTCGATGCCGGCCAGCGAATCCTCGAGCGGCTTGCTGATCTGCGACTCGACGATCTCGGCAGAGGCGCCACGGTAGGTGGTATCGACGGTCACCACCGGTTCGTCGATCTTCGGGTATTCGCGCACCGGCAGACGGGTATAGGAGACCAGACCGACGAGCAGGATCGACAGCGAGAGAACCGTCGCGAAGACCGGGCGACGGATGCACAGGTCGGAAATCTTCATTGGTCCGCCCCCGGCGGCGCCCCGGCTGCTGGCGCCGGTTCGGCCTGGCTTTCACTGACGGCACGTACCGCGGCACCGTCGCGCAGCTTCATCTGCCCGGCGCTGACGACCTCGTCGCCGGCGCGCAGACCCTCGATGACTTCGACCTGACCGTCGCGCCGCAGGCCGGTCCTGATCGGCACACGTTGCACCCGACCATCGACGACACGGTAAACGTAAGGCGCCTTGCTGTCCGCAACCAGCGCCTGTTCCGGGATCAGCAGTACATTGTTGCGTTGCTCGAAAATCAGGCGGACACGCACGAACATGCCGGGACGCAGGCGTGCTTCGCTGTTCGGCAGATGCGCGCGTAGCGAAATCGCACGACCGCCGGCCTCGACCAGCGGATTGATCGCGTCGAGCACCGCGGTGAACCTCTGGCCCGGCAGGGCGTCGCTCGACACCTCGAGGTATTGGCCGGGTTCGAGTTGGCTGAGGTAGGACTCGGGCAGGCGAAAATCGATCTTCAGCGTACGGATATCCTCGATATTGACCAGTTCCTGCCCTTCCTTGACATAGTCGCCGACACTGATGTTGCGAATCCCGACGATGCCGGAGAACGGCGCGCGCAGGCGCATCTTGTCGAAGCGGGCCTGCGCCAGCGCCAGGGCGGCTTCCTGAACCTTCAGCGCGGCCTCGGCGTTGTCGAGCGCCTGCTGGCTGATGAACTTTTTCGCGAACAGATCCTGGGTGCGTCGGTGGTTGGTCTGTGCCAGTCCCAGATTGGCCTTCGCCTGGTCGAGTTCGGCTGCCTGCGTTGCCGCGTCGAGTGCCAGCAGCAGCGAGCCCTTACTGACCGCGACCCCGTCCCTGAAGTGAATCGCGGCGACCCGACCGGGCGTCTCAGGACGCAGAACGACCGACTCGTTCGAGCGTAGCGAACCGACGGCGGTGGCATCAAGGACCAGTTCGACGGCCCGTACGCGCGCCGTTTCGACGCGCAGCGGCCCGCCACCCGGCGGACCGGCAGACGCAGCGGCGCCCGAGCGGCCGGCAGCCGCTCCCGTCGGCAGCGCCATTGTTGAACCAGGCGGCTCTCGAAAACTCGTATACGCGTAGTAACCGAGCCCGACCAGACCAGTGATGGCCGGGATCAGGAGCCAGGAACGCTTTTTCCAGCTCGTCATCTCAATCCGCATCCCCCCGCCGCAACGGGCAATTCAAGTAGGATTCAAGGTCGCCGATCGAGAACGATCGGCAGGGTCAGAGTACAGCGGGCAGATCAACGACCATGGGCGCGCTGCGAAAAACTTGGCAAACAAGCTGCCTGCAACGGTATAACTCTGACAGAGGTAGCGATAAAGTAAAATCGTTAATGGCCGTAGAAACGATTGTATAACCGCCTGCCCGGATTCCATGCCTCGCGAGCACGTGTACAGGACCTGGACTATGAGAATTCCATCTGAATTATTACCGTCGGTCGCTACTCTGACCAAGGAAGTCGACAGGACATCCGGAGCGGTGGAACCAGCTGCCAGACTCACCGACGAACTGGCGGCCTCGCCGCAAGGCCAGCCCCCGCCGTCGAGAAAAAAGGGAGGACAACCACCGCCCCCGACCGCCATCGGTACCGAGGAAGAAAACAAGCCCGCACCGGTAGAACGCAGAAGCAGCGACCGTCGTTCAAAGAACCAGCCGGTCCTGCTCGACACCCGCTCGAACCGGGGACGACGGCGCGCACCGGGCGAAGCCCCGATCAATATCAAGGTCTGAATGCTGCCTGGACCGTGCGATGGCCGGTCAGACGGGGTCCAGCGGTCAGATTCGGTCGCAGGGGTGTGAACGAAAGTGTTGGGAGGAACCGATATACTCCCCTCCCCCGCAAGGGGGGAGGGGCGATCACCGATGTCAACGCATCTCCATCGAACAAGTGACCTCGACCAACACTTTCATTCGCACCCCAACCCCCATAGTTTTTCATCACGTTGGGTAATCATCTCGAGAAAAGCATGCGACTGTTCGAGGACCTCTCCCTATCGGCGCTGATTGCCGGCTTCGTCGCAGTCCTGGTCGGCTTCACCAGTTCGGCGGTGATCGTCTTCCAGGCTGCCCAGACGCTGCAGGCGACGGCTGCCGAGTTGGCTTCCTGGATGTGTGCGCTGGGCCTGGGAATGGGTCTGACCAGCATCGCTCTCTCGCTGCGCTTCCGGGCGCCGGTACTGACCGCCTGGTCGACGCCCGGCGCGGCGATGCTGATCACCAGTGCGGCAGGAATCCCGATGTCCGAAGCAATCGGCGCCTTTCTGGTCTCGGCAGCGCTGATTACCGTCTCAGGGTTCACCGGCCATTTCGAACGGATGCTCGACCGCATCCCAACCTCTATTGCCTCCGGCATGCTGGGCGGCGTCCTGTTGCGCTTCGGCCTCGATGCTTTCGTCGCCCTGCAGAACCAGTTCGTCCTGGTCTTCCCGATGTTCTGCGCTTATCTGTTCTGCCGCCGGTTGCACCCTCGCTACGCCATCGTCGTCACCCTCCTGCTTGGCATCGGCATCGCTGCCGCACAGGGGCTGCTGCAGGTCCAGTCGCTGCGCCTCGAACTGGCCACGCC
The DNA here is from genome assembly GCF_000584975.1 of Candidatus Accumulibacter cognatus. Taxonomy (NCBI): domain Bacteria; kingdom Pseudomonadati; phylum Pseudomonadota; class Betaproteobacteria; genus Candidatus Accumulibacter; species Candidatus Accumulibacter cognatus. The sequence continues at coordinate 26,497 of NZ_JDST02000041.1, forward strand.
AGTGTTCACCACCCCGCAATTCTCGTGGCGGGCGCTGATCGGCGTGGCACTTCCCCTGTACGTGGTCACCATGGCCTCGCAGAATGTTCCGGGGGTTGCCGTCATCCGCGCTGCCGGCTACCAGTTGCCGATTTCGTCGCTGATCGGCTGGACCGGCGCGACCAATCTGCTGCTCGCCCCTTTCGGCGGTTTTGCATTGAACCTTGCAGCGATCACCGCGGCCATCTGCATGGGCCGTGAGGCGCACCCGGATGCCGACAAGCGCTACGCCGCCGCCATCGCCGCCGGGACTTTCTACTTGCTCATTGGACTCTTCGGAGCGACGGTCGGTGCACTCCTCCTGGCCTTCCCGAAGGAGCTGGTGCTGGCGATCGCCGGTTTTGCACTACTCGGCACGATCGGCGGTGCGCTTGCCAATGCGCTAGGACAGGAAGCCGAACGTGAGCCGGCCTTGCTGACCTTCCTGGTCACGGCCTCGGGAGTTGCGCTGGCCGGCATCGGTTCCGCTTTCTGGGGGCTGTTGACCGGTCTTGCGGCGCTTTTGATCCTGCGGCCCAGGTCGGCGTAACGGTACCGGCCGGGCGCACACCCGCCCACCCGCCGGGCATACCCGCCCGGAAACCCGCCGGCGAGTGCGCTGGCTAACTCTCGAGGGCTTCCCAGCGATCGAGCAGGGCCAGGAGTTGCTCATCGATTTCGCGCAGGCGCGCCGACAGTTCTCGTGCTGCCTGCGGCTGTGCCTGGTACAGTGCGGGATCGGCCAACCGTTCGCCGATCTGCTTCTGCTCGGCCTCGAGGGCGGCGATGCGTTGCGGCAGTTCGGCGAGTTCCTTGGCCTCCTTCCACGACAGTTTGCTGGCGCTGGCCTTTGGCCGGGTCGGCCTGGCGACCTCTGCCGGTCGCGAATCGCCGCGTTTGCTGCTGCTCTCCATCGTGGAAGCCTCTTCCCTGCGGCAAACGGCCTGATAGTCGGCCCAGTCCTGATAACCACCGGCATACTCTCGCCAGATGCCGTCACCCTCGGCAGCGATGGTCTGGGTCACGACGTTGTCGATGAAGGCACGATCGTGGCTGACCAGAAACAAGGTGCCCGTGTAGTCCTGGAGCAGTTCCTCGAGCAGTTCGAGAGTTTCAATGTCGAGGTCGTTGGTCGGTTCGTCGAGCACCAGCACGTTCGCTGGCCGTGCGAACAGACGCGCCAGCAGAAGCCGGTTGCGCTCGCCACCGGACAGCGAACTGACCTGCGAGCGCGCACGCTGCGGCGCAAACAGGAAGTCCCCGAGATAGCTTATGACGTGTTTGCGCTGATGGGCGATCTCGACGAAATCCGACCCCGGCGAGATCACGTCGATCAGTGTCGCCTGTTCATCGAGCTGACTGCGGAACTGGTCGAAATAAGCCACCTGCACTTTCGTTCCGAGATGCACCTTGCCGGTATCGGGGAGCAACTCACCGAGAATCATGCGCAGCAGCGTCGTCTTGCCGGCGCCGTTCGGGCCGATGATGCCGATCTTGTCACCGCGCTGTACCCGACAGGAGAAATCGCGTACCACCACCTGCTCGCCAAAACGCTTGCCGGCATGCTCGAGCGCCGCCACCAGTTTGCCGCTACGGTCACCGGCATCGAGCGCCAACTCGACCTTGCCCTGGCGCTCACGCCTTGCCGCACGTTCCCGGCGCAGTCGCTCGAGGCGCAGCACGCGCCCTTCGTTGCGGGTGCGGCGGGCCTTGATGCCCTGCCTGATCCACACCTCCTCCTGCGCAAGAAACTTGTCCGCGCGTGCATTGTTCAGCGCTTCGTCGTGCAGGATGGCCTCCTTGCGCATCTGATACTCGCCAAAACTGCCCGGGCAGGAAAGCAGGCGGCCACGGTCGAGTTCGACGATGCGGGTTGCCACCCGTTCGAGAAAACGACGGTCATGGGTGATGAACACCAACGTCACGCCCGAGGCAACCAGCATCTCCTCGAGCCATTCGATTGCGCCGACATCGAGATGGTTGGTCGGCTCATCGAGCAGCAACAGCTCGGGCGAAACGGCCAGGGCCTGTGCCAGCGCCAGGCGCTTTTTCTGACCTCCGGAGAGCGTTCCGACCAGGGCGTCGGCATCGAGCGAGAAGCGCTGGATGACGCGCTCGGCCTGCGCCTCGAACGACCACGCCTGCCGTGCCTCCAGTTCTGTCTGCAGCGCCTGCATACGTTCCAGCAGCTTTTCATGGTCTGCTACAGGGTCGGCAAGGGCGTGCGCGACGGCATGGTATTCGGCAAGCAACGCCGACAACTCGCCCATGCCGGCGACAACGGCAGCGAAGACCGTCAAATCGGCGTCGAAGGGCGGCTCCTGCGGAACATAGCCGATCCGCAGGCCCGGTTGCAGCCACACCTTGCCGTCATCAAGCGCCCCACAACCTGCGAGTGCGCTCAACAGAGAGGACTTGCCGGTACCGTTACGGCCAATCAGCGCGACCCGCTCGCCAGCATCGAGCTGGAAATCCGCATGGTCAAGGAGCGGCACATGGCCGAAGGCAAGGGAAGCGTCGGAGAGAATCAGGTACGGCATGCGTGCGGTTCCCCTTCCTGAGGGATGGTCTGAGCAAATGCGGCGGCGAGTTGGCGTATTCCAGGGTCAGCGGCTACAATACGCGCCCGACTCCTCGTAGCACAATGGATAGTGCACACGCCTCCTAAGCGTGGGATACAGGTCCGATTCCTGTCGAGGGGACACGGCAGGCATCCAAAGCCTTCCGGCATGGTCTATCAATCCGGGGACAATGGGCACTGGAGGCGAACAGTCGATGAATGACATGACCTTGTTTCGGAATGTGCGGTCATTGCGAACCTACCGATCGCTTTCATGTCATGAACAGGGTATCAAGCATCCGGCCCACCACAAAAGCTTCGGCCGCCGCCACGCCGATACTTGCCCCTCGCCATCTCGCCAAGTGCTCGCAGGCCGTGACTGAGCGCGCATGTGGCCAATCCTTCATCTCCAGGGCATAACTGCCGAGCGCGGCCAGTTTGCGATCAAGCGTAGAAGAAATGTCGCAGAAATAGTTCGGCACAAAACCGCTATTCCCTGACATGCGCCACTCGGTACTCGACGGCACCTCGAAAAACAGGACCTGACGCAGTCGGTTTCCCGGTTGTGGACGGCAGGCCGTCTGCACGGCTTCGCTGACAATACGGTGATCGATGTTCAGATCACCAGGGAAATGGGTATAAATGATGTCAGGCTCGGTCATCTTCACATGGGATTCGACGGCCTTGACCACATCGAGCAGATGCACGCCATCCATTCGGTTATCGGGAAAATCGAGCATTGCCAGAGAGGTCGATCCGAGCCGATCGTGCACCTCCCTGGCGGCTGCGGCGAGAACCGACAACTGCTCTGTAGCCGCACTGCGATCACGCTGCTCCGAACGACTGGTGACCCCTTCCGCCAGAATCAGCACATGGACATGATCGCCCCGGGCAAGATGCCTGGCCATGGCTCCCCCGCAACCCAAAACTTCGTCATCCGGGTGGGCGGCAACGACCAGAACACTCTTAAGCATGCGGCTTCCTTGCGACGATGTTCCAGGAGGCGAACTGATGGTTGTCCTGTGGCTCATATCGTCGCATCAGTTTCTCTTCGATGAACAAAATCTCGAAATTCGAAAACAGATCCCGAAGATGGAGTGCATTAGAAAAATGGACTTTTCCTACTCCAGTGAATTGACCCTTGCTGTAAGCTGTTCTTGTAAAATCATCATCAACGGCTTCGCCGGACAAGAAATCACTATGATTCATGGAAAACCAATCAGAACCGATAAATATGCCATCAGGTTTGAGCGCATCCGAAACGATCTGTAATGCACTTCTTATCGACACCGTGTTGTTATGGGTCAACGAAGCCCGGTCGAGAACGAGATCGAATCTTCCCTCGAACGGCTGCCGAGTTGTGAAATCCGCCTCAATGATATTCTGAATCAGATCAGGATAGCGTTGATGCAGTTTTTTAACAATGGTTGGACTACCCTCTATGCCGTAATAGTCCATACCAAGCGAAATGAATAAGGGTATATTAGCCCCCGCCCCTGAGCCGAGTTCAAGAACACGCCCACCGCCCGCCATGAGGATCGGTTTAAGGTGCCGATGTACCAGGCTGACCACATCAGACCAAGGCCATACCGACAGATGAGTGCTTTCCGCGTAACGCTGTTCCCATTCAGAACTAAAACTCATGCCATTTCCCAGTCAATACATGCTGTATATCCGAACCGCAGTTCATCCAGTAATCGACGATGCACATATAGGGTTCGAAATTTCCCCACAACTGGGGATAGGCTGGATGCCGAAAATCCTGGTAATCGATCGTCATTCCGGAGTCTGCAAAAAGATCCTCATCCAGATAGTTTCTCCCCATGGCGCCGGACAAATATTTTCCTGCTCCGAAGTGCTGGCACAGATCCAGGATCAGCTGCGATTTTCTGCTAGTTATCTGAAATTCCGATGCACGAACAATCCTTGTGTTTATCCTGAATTCCGTCACCCAGAATCGAAGCTGCTGCCAGCACAGCTCGGCAAGATTGGATTGCTGAATGGAAAACAACTGTTCAATTTTCGGGAAGCATTCCTTGAATCCCGGCGCCTTTCGGTAATTCATTTCAAGCGACTTCAGGTGCTTGCTGCGCCAGGGTTGAGTATCGTCAATCAAGGTCTCGCGAAGCGATGCCTGAATATGCCCCTTGACCCTGACCGGAATGGTCAGCCATTGTGGTCCTTGTGCTGTTTTTATCTTGTTCCGGTTGATGAAACTGTTCTTTTCGAACTGCACGGTGTCAAGAAAAACGAAGACATCCGCGCGTGCAATCTTGTCAAAATAGCCCAGCCACGGCAGATAGGCCGGCTGATGGGCAGAGAGAATGACCCCCATTAGGCTAGCTGGCGCTGAACAAGGTCTTTGCTATGTCGCCTCTCATCACTATCCAGTCTTCCCGGAACAGCGCCATCACCACCACGCCGAAAACGCCATCATTCCTGTGGATATGTTTCTGAAGAAACCCTTCCTTGTTGAATCCAAAGCGCTGGTGCAGACGTACCACTGCAGTATTGAAATCCAGAACCTCACAGCAAAGCTTCTCGATGGACATTTTTTCAAACACGTGCTCGATGGCAAAGTATTCCATGACTGCACCCAGTCCTTTCTGAAGACTCTCCCTTTCATCGGAAAGATTGAATGCCCACGAACAACGACGATCACGATCATTGATGTCTGTAAAAGACACGAAACCTACAGGCCGGCCCTTTTCCCTGAAAATGAAATGCCGGGACTTCTCATTATTCAACTCCTTGCGGAACCACTTGTCGTGTTCTTCCGGAGTGATCATCCTGGTGTCATACATGTAATGGCGTATCGATTCAGAATTTCGCCATCTCAAGATCAGATCCTTATCCTGATCATCCAGGGCCGTCAGGGAATAATCAGGGTAACTGAACAAGATTCTGGTAACCATTTTTATCCTTAGTTTGAAATATCCGTCAACTGAAGACAGTTTCCCTTCTTGATCCGATGTGCCGCTTTTAGGCCCATCACCCGATCAATCAGCTCTGGAGACAACCCGGCACCGGGTCGCCGCAAGCCGATATTCCCGGCATTCAATTCCTCGCCCATCTCAATGTTTCGTAATGCCACGATGCTCCGTCTTGCCTGCAAGCGCATCGCTCTTTCGGCTTTCGTCGGCATGATCATCGGGCTGCCTAATCTCTCGTGCGCACCCCTGATCATTTGTATCCATTCGCGCAGGCCCTCGCTATCTTCGGCAAACCAGTGATCCGGCCCCGGCAGATAATGGTCCAGCGTGAAATGCTTTTCGAATACCCGTGCTCCCAGGGCAACAGCGAGAGCGGCCGCTAGTGGACCCTGGGTGTGATCCGAGAAGCCGACCACCAGGCCTGGAAAGGCCTGCTGCAGGGTCGTCAGCTTGCGGACATTCACGTCCTGTGCAGGCGTTGGATACTGGGAAGTACAGAGCAACAAGACCAGAGGTTTGCCGGAAAACCATCCGACCGTCTCCAGCGCCTGGTGCACCTCGGCCAGATCACTCATGCCACAGGAAAGAATCAGCGGCAGATTCTCCGCCGCATAGCTTCGGAGCAATGGCAGGTTCGTGAAGTCGTCGGAACCCACCTTGATCGCAGGCACACCGATCGACATCAGCAGATCGAGGTCGGAACGGTTCTGTGGCGTCGAGAAAAAGGTAATGCCGACAGTATCACAGTGAACCTTGATTTCACGCCATTGCTCAGGCGTGAACTCGTAGCGTCTGAACATTTCCAGCATGGATTCGGTGACAGTTTTCCCTTGCGACTGGTAGGTGAACATCTGTTCAGGATCGCCACAAAATTCTTCCGCTTTGAAGGTCTGAAACTTGACCGCATCGGCACCCACCTCTTTGGCGGTTTCTATCATTCGTTTGGCCATGCCAAGATCGCCATTATGATTGATGCCGACTTCCGCGATGCAATAAGGCGGTTCATCGGACCCGATGCTCCGCCCGGCAATAGCCAAGAGGCTTTCATTCATATGCGTTTCCCATTGCAAAGAATTTTTAACACCTCTTCGACACCCGAGCCATCACACACGTTGCTGGCACAGTCGATCATTGACGGCAACTCACCGATCACCATTCCTTCCAGATATTTCGCATAACAGGCGGGGGTCAGTTCGGAGGCCATACCCAAAGTCCGCTGCGTCCCCAGCTGATGCATCATCATGGCGATCGGGCGCTGGTTTTCACCGAGGATGACGACGAGACTGGGCAACCCAAGGATACATTTTTCCCAGGTCACGCTGCCGCCTGCGGTGATGGCCAGATCCGCGGCCGCCATCAATTTCGCCATATCAGGTGTCTGGATGTGCAGCGTGGCTGAAGGAAACTTCGCCAGGGTTTCCTTCAGGGTTTGCAGAGCAGAATAGTTTTCTCCGACGACCACGTCGATATGCTCCCAAAGTTTCCTGGACAGACTCACCCCATCGAGAACCTTCCCGGTTTCATTGTCAGGATCGCTGCCTCCCATGAAAATCAACAATCGGTTCAAATCAGGCATTTTCCGCCGGGCAAGACTGGCTGGCCGAAGCGCTCTGAACTCCGGTCTCAGCAGGGCGTATTGCGGGCCAACCAGGCAGACACAATGGCCGGGCACTTTGCCACGGTAGCGATTGGCCATTCCTTCGACCAGATTCTGATCCAGCAGAAGATCACAAATATGTTCGCGATCGGCAAGATCGTCAATCACCATCAGCTTGCGGTATTTCGTCTTGACCGCGGATTCCCAGCGGGCATCTAGAGCATAATGATCGACGATCAGCCAGTCAGAGACCAAACCCTGCAAAGCCATCTGGGTTTGTCCGGCGTCGGTAGGCCAGTCGGCGCCAAGCCAGTCCGCGTGCGCCGGTTGAAAAGGGTGCTCACGGGCAGCAGGCGAAAGGTCCACCACTATTTCAGGCAAGGCAATCGCTGCATGCCCACGTTGCCGGATCAGTCCAAGAAGATGGCCTGGGTGCTCACGGCAGATAAAACGGCAACTGGCACCCGCTGCCTTTAGGGCATCGGCCAGTGTCAAACAACGCATGACGTGCCCTGTACCGATTTGCAGGGAGGCATCAACGCGGAAAGAAATTTCCTGTCCGGTCATCCTGGTTATCCTGTCTGCAGCGCCTTGAACATCCACTCTGCACGTTCCCAGTCTTCTGGCGTATCGATGTCCTGCACGCGGTGACGGGGCAGAATCACCGGCATTGCATCGCTTGAAAAGATCGGCTTGTCGGCTATCCACGCCGCGGCACGCCCCCAGTAGAACTGGCCGGCATCATGGAAGGCCTGTTCCAGGTCCTGCGAACGGGTGTTGAAATGCTCGGGCTGAAACATCTGAACCCGCCCTTCTTCCGTCAGCTTGATGGCACGCTGAATCGGGAAGGCAAAGCTGGTCACAGAGAAAGCGAAATCCGAATCACTGTCAGCCAGCATTTGCAGTCCCCGTTGCAGATCTGCCGCGTTGACGAATGGCGCTGTCGCATAGATGCAGCAAACCGGGTCTGGCATATCGCCCTGCGCGCGATACCACTGAATGGCATGTGCGACCACGGCGGATGTGCCGGTGTAATCGTCGGAGAGGGCTGGGGGGCGCATGAACGGCACCTCAGCCCCATACGCCTTCGCCACTGCGGAGATTTCAACATCGTCGGTCGAAACGACGATGTGATCGAAAAGTCCTGAGGCGCGTGCCGCATCAATCGACCAGGCGATCATCGGCTTGCCGGAGAACAGTTTGATGTTCTTGCGCGGAATGCGCTTGCTGCCACCACGGGCAGGAATGATTGCCAGCTTCATGCCAGGGCATTCGATAGCGCAGCCACTACCTGGTCCTGCTCAGCGTCTGTCATCGAATAGAACAGGGGCAGACTGATCGCGCCGCGATAGAAATGCTCGGCTTGCGGGCACTTCCCGACGCCAAAGCCAAGCATCCTGTAATAGGGCTGCAGATAGACCGGAAGGTAATGCACATTGGCACCGATGCCTTGGGCGCGGAGTGCGTCGAAGACGACACGACGTTGTTCGGAAGCAACCTGGATCGGGTATAGATGGTAAGCCGAACGGCCGTATTCGGCCTGCCGCGGCAACACCAACGGCAAGTCGGCCAACAGCCGGTCGTAGCGCGCGGCCAGTTCGCGCCGGCGTGCCACGAATTTGCCCAGACTTGCCAGCTGGCTGAGGCCTAGTGCCGCCTGGAGATCGGTGATCCGGTAATTGTAGCCCAGTTCGATCTGTTCGTAATACCAGGCGCCTTCATGCCTGTTCTGCAAATCGGCCGGGTCGCGTGTCATCCCGTGTGACCGAAGACGCTGCAATGCCTGGCGTAATGCCGAGTTATTGGTCATCACCATGCCGCCTTCGGCGGTGGTCAATATCTTGACCGGATGAAAACTGAACACCGTCATGTCGCTATAGGCGCAATTGCCGACCTTGCCGGCCTGGTAGTCGGCGCCAACCGCATGCGATGCATCCTCGATCACCCTGCATCCGTATTGCCGTGCCAGCGCTCCGATCTTCTCCATGTCGCAGGATTGGCCTGCGAAGTGAACCGGGATGAGCACCGCCGGCAGCACACCATCGAAACTGGCCTGTCGCAGTTTTTCTTCCAGCGCTGCCACGCTGATGTTGTAGGTCAGCGGGTCGATGTCGACAAAGTCGACCTGGGCACCACAATACAGGGCGCAATTGGCCGAAGCCAGGAAGGTGTTCGGAGAGGTCCAGACCCAGTCCCCAGGACCGACACCGAGCGCCAGGCAGGCGAGGTGCAGCGCTGCCGTCGCATTGGCCACCGCCACCCCGTGGGCCACACCGCAATAGGCTGCCAGTGCGCGTTCGAAAGCGTCGATACAGGGCCCCTGCGTGATCCAGTCCGAACGTAATACGGCCACGACGGCCGCGATATCCTCTTCAGAAATCGATTGGCGACCGTAGGGAATCAATGCTCGCGTCCCTGTGCGATCAATGCGCGAATGGCCGCAACATCGAGGAACTCGGGATTGGTGCCGGAACTGTATTCAAAGCCACCGCTTACCGGGACACCGATCTCACCCAGCCGATTCTTTTGGTAATCGACTTGCAGGGTGAACGAAATCGCTGGCTTGATCACGAAATGGTCATGAAATTCAAGGGTCAGATGAGAATCGTCGCCTGGGCACATGGTTTCATGCAGCTTTTCTCCAGGACGAATGCCGATGATCTTCAGTGGCAGGTCCGGAGCAATGGCCTTGGCCAGGTCGAGGATGGTGGCCGACGGAATCTTGGGAATGAAGATCTCGCCGCCATGCATGCGCGCAAAATTCCTGATGACAAAGTCGACCCCATTTTGCAGGGTGATCCAGAAGCGGGTCATACGCTCATCCGTAATCGGCAATTCGGTGGCGCCCTGCTTCAGCAACTTCTGGAAAAAGGGAATGACCGATCCACGCGAGCCAACCACATTGCCATAGCGAACGACCGAGAACCGCGTGCGGCGGGCACCCACGATATTGTTCGCTGCGACGAACAATTTGTCGGAGGCCAGTTTTGTTGCACCATACAGGTTGATCGGATTGGCTGCCTTGTCAGTCGACAAGGCGATCACCTGTTCCACTTCGGCGGCGATGGCGGCCTGGATCACGTTTTCGGCCCCATAAATGTTCGTCTTGATGCATTCTATCGGATTGTATTCGGCGACTGGCACGTGCTTCAGGGCCGCTGCGTGGATCACATGATCGACCCCATCCATGGCCTGCCTGAGACGTGGCTGGTCGCGCACGTCGCCAATGAAATAGCGCATCTGCGGCGCATCAAAAATCTGCGCCATTTCATACTGCTTCAATTCATCGCGTGAGTAGATGATGACCTTTTTCGGCTGATAGCGCGCCAGAATGGTTTTCACGAACTGCTTACCGAATGAACCAGTACCGCCGGTAATGAGAATCGTCTTGTTGTCGAGCATGGTCTCTCCCGGTCAAAAGCGGGCGTAAGAACGCCAGGTTATGGATAATCGCGGCTAACGGTCATGACTTTTCCAGCCACCCCCGATCATGAAAGTCATGACCATTTCCCTCTCCCCCGACCCATCTCCCGCGAATGGAGAGGAGAGAGTCGTGAGTCGCTGACGCAACTTCTATAGTAACGTAACGGTCAGGACTTCATCATCCAGGGGGCTCACAAAGCCATGACCGTTACGGTGAAAGTCGGTCAGACCGGCAACCAATCTGGAGCAATCACTTCGGCAATGGCCCATGGGCATTCGTCCGGGAAGGTATCCACGCCGGTTTCCGAGATGGCTTGAGAAACCGCATCTGCCCATACGTCGGACCACCACCTCGGGTCCTTGAGTTTGTCTGACAGGCTGGGAGTTTCCTCCAGTCGCAGCAGAACACGCTTGCGTTGCTCCTTGATCGTCCGGACCCAACTGCTACCGCGTCGATCCGGCTGGTATTGCCATTTGAGCAGGTGGGCCAGGAGGACGGCCATACGGTGGGCCAACTCGCGCTGTTCGCTCTTGCCCACGTCCTCAATCTCCTCCGCAATATGCTCCAGGTCGAGCAGATCAAAGCGACCGGCACGAAGCAGCCGGGCCTGCTCTTTGGCCCATGCCAGCACATCCATCTCATATCTTGTGCCCACTTCACCCTCCTGCACCCGGAATCCTGTTTCGGCATCATGCCGTGCGAACTGCGGCAGCCGCTTGTCGTTCAGGGAAATCGGCATGAAACCGTTCGGCGCCCTGGTCTCCAGTTTTCACTATAGCGCGTATCCTTTTGAATCGCACACACGCGCTGAAAATCCCGTTCAAATTTTCACAATACAAGCGATAATTCAACCCTTTCCTGGCGCATCAAAGGCGCATGCTGAGGCGGTGGCGGCGGGAGCTGCGAACCGGTGATCGCGGCTCTCTTGGACAGGCCAACTGCTCTGACCGAATGAATCAAAAGCTTGCAGCTTCAATCAGGTCGCACCTTGCAGGCCGGCATGGGCTGTGGACCCTGCTTTGTGCACAGGCACTGACTGGCTGCATCAGCCTGCAAGGCGGCTACCTCATACCCGAGGTTTCCCTGCCCGCTCAGTACCAGGATGCGGCCCGAACCGGGACGGCCCCGTCCACTTCAGGGCAGACCGCTGTTACGCCTGCGGAAACCAGTCCGTCGCACCCATCGGAACCGGCCCCTGCCAAGACTCCGGTAGATTGGTGGCGTGACTTCGGAAACCGTGAACTCCAGGGTCTGATTGATCGTGCGCTCGCCAACAATCCGGATATCCGGATTGCGCTGAACCGTATCGTCCAGGCCAAGGCGAGGGCAGAGCAGGCGGCTGCAGGGAAATATCCAGGCCTTTCCGCTCCCCTGGTGATTGCGCAACAGTCTCCCGGTGGCGTGACGGTCGGAACGGCTCCGGCTGGCGGCATTTCCAATGTGGGCAGCAACAGAACTTCGCAACGCACCTATCAGGCCAGCATCCGGGCGGACTGGCGGCTGGACATCTGGGGCGAGCAAAGCGCCCTGGCGGAATCCGCCCACTTTCAGCTCTGGCGAGCCGTCCATGAACGGGAAAACGTCCAGAGAAATCTGACGGCCAGCCTCGCTACCCACTACGTCGAATTCCTGTCCCTCAATGATCGCCTCAGAATCGCAGTCGAGACCGAAGAAGTCCTGAGCGCAACCCTGGCCGCCATCGAGAAACGGGTCAAGGCTGGCGACGCCACCCTTTCCGAACTCGAGCAGCAACGGGCGGCAATTTTCGCCATACGCGCAACCATCCCCACCCTGGAACAGCAGAAACTCGACACCATTGGCGCCATGGCGTTTCTTCTGGGTACGGTCCCCGGCAAACTCAAGCTCTCCAATGACGGACTGGACTCCCTGAGCATTCCAGGTGTGGCTCCCGGCCTGCCCTCGGCCCTGCTGCTACGCCGGCCCGATGTGCGTGTCGCGGAAGCCCAGCTGCTGGCCGCGAATGCCGACGTGAACGTCGCCCGGGCGCGCATTCTCCCCCCCATGGACCTGTCTGCACAGATCGGCTACAGCGGCATTGCCCTGTCGCAACTGTTCCAGCCCCAAACCTTGTTCTGGAATGTCGTGGACAACCTGGTCGTCAGCATTTTTGATGGTGGCAGGAAGCGGAACGAGCAGCTGTTCTCACAAGCCGTCCGTGAAGAAATGGTGGAAAGCTATGCGCGCACTGTCTACCAGGCCATGAAGGAAGTGGAAAGCGCTCTGACTTCTGTTCGCCTGGCTGAACGACGCCTGACTGCCCAACGGGAAGCCAGCAAAGCCGCCCGCCGTGCCTGGGATATCAACACCAGGGTTTACGCGGTGGGCGGAATCGACTATCTGAGTTTGCTGGAAACCCAACGCAGTTATCACCGCTACCTGGACGACTACCAGAAGATCCGAATGGAATTCTTTCGAGGGTACATCAGCCTGTTCCAGGCTCTGGGCGGCGGCTTGAATTCGGAGCGCCGGGCACCGGCTGACGACGAAGCCATCCCGGTGGTGTACGAGGGTTTGCAAGCCAACACGGATACTTTCTGGCAGGTGGAGCTGGCCGGGCTCTATCATCGCTCGACGATCGACGCAACCTGGCGTGACCTGCGCAACCGTTATCCATTTTTGATGGAAGGGCGCAGCCTCCAGCCGCGGCTCAAGGGTCGCATCGAGGAAGGTGACGACGTTCAGCAATCCTGGTATCAGTTGTACATCGCGAACTTCAACAGTCAGGTGGAGGCGGAAGAATATTGCCTCACCCTGAAAACCGATCAACAACGCTGTCGGGTGGTCTCTCCGGAGACGGACACCACGGTCCTGGATAATGCGCGCCCCCGGCCCCCTGGTACCTAGCGGCAGAATTCCCGGGCGATTCCGATCCCGACGTTCATCGGTCGGCCTGCCGTTTGGAGCCTGTTCATTGCCGGAAAATGGTAAAGTCGCCGCTGCCTCGGGCAGCATGCAAGCCTATCGACAATTCAATGACACCTTGGCCTCTGGCCTCACGTCAGCAACTTCCTGGCAATGACTGAAAAATTCTCGCACAGCGTTGTTCAGTGCCTCGCCGCGATTGCCCAGAATCAGGGGATCAGGATCAATCCTGAACGCTTGATCCACGATTTCGCCCTGGCGGATGAAGAACCGGCTGCGCCCCTGGTGTTGCGGATGGCTGCCGACATCGGCATGAAAGCGAAGGCGGACAGACTGACCTGGAGCCAACTCGTCGCCCAGCAAGGGGTGTTCCCCGTGCTGGGCCGCCTCAACAGCGGGGCCGGCGTGATCGTGGTCGGGATCCGGCAGGAGGGAGAGAGCAAACAGGTGGCGGTCGTCGATCCCTGTGCCGCTGCCGTGGCGATCACCTTTTATTCCGAAGAGGCGTTTGGCGCGATCTGGAGCGGCGATGTCATCCTGCTCAAAAAGGCTCATTCGATCTTCGATGCGCAACAGCCTTTCGGCCTGCGCTGGTTTATTCCGGAGATCCTGAAGCAGCGCACCGCCTTCCGTGACGTGTTCATCGCCGGCATGGCGATGAACGTCCTGGCCCTGGCCTCCCCCCTGTTCTTCCAGGTAGTGATCGACAAGGTGCTGGTACACCAGAATGCATCGACCCTGATGGTGCTCACCGCCGGGGTGATCATTGCCATGCTGTTCGATGCGGCCTTTGGCTATCTGCGCCAGATACTGCTATTGGCAGCGACCAACAAGATCGACATGCATGTCACCCGCCGGGCTTTCGGCCACCTGCTCTCCCTGTCGATCGACTTTTTCGAGCTTTCCACGGCCGGAGTGGTCACCCGCCAGATGCAGCAACTGGAAGGCATCCGCCATTTCCTCACCGGCCGTTTGCTGTTTGCCGGCATGGATGCCCTGGCCCTGGTGATCTTCCTGCCCCTACTGTTCACCTACTCCTTCAAGCTGGCGCTGATCGTACTGGGATTCGCTCTCATCATCGCCCTCATCATCACCATTTTGCTACCCACTTTCCGCAAACGTCTGGACCGGCTCAACAGCGCCGAGGGCGTCCGCCAGGCGCTATTGGTGGAGACCATCCACGGCATGCGGACGGTCAAGGCCCTGGCCATCGAACCGGTGCAGCGCAAGGCCTGGGACCAGTTGTCGGCGGAAGCCATCAACGCCCATTTCCAAGTCGGCAAGCTGTCGATTGCCGGCAACCTGGCCACCGAATTCCTGGGCAAGCTGATGCCGGTGGTCATCGTCTTCATCGGAGCCCAGAGCATCTTCGATCAGACCATGAGCGTCGGGGTGCTGATTGCCTTTCAGATGCTGTCGGGACGAGTGATCAATCCGCTGATCCAGATCGTGAGCCTGATCAACGAATATCAGCAGACGGCCGTATCCGTGCGCATGCTGGCGGAGATCATGAACCGGCCACCGGAAGGACGGATCGGCGCCGGCGGCCTGCGCCCCCTGTTGAAAGGACAGATCAGCTTCGAGGAGGTCACCTTCCGCTACCCTGGCGCCAGCGTCAATGCCCTGGACCGGACCAGCTTCACGATTCCGGCGGGCGCCGTCGTGGGTGTCGTGGGACGCAGTGGTTCAGGAAAAACCACCCTGACCAAGCTGATCCAGGGCCTCTACCCGGTGCAGGAAGGCCTCGTCCGCTTTGACGGCATCGATGCCCGGGAAATCGACCTGTCTCATCTCCGCCGCCAGATCGGGGTGGTCCTGCAGGAGAATTTTCTTTTCCGCGGCAGCATTCGCGACAATCTCACCATCACCAAGCCCGATGCCACCATCGAGGAAATCGTCGCCGCCGCCCAGGCAGCCGGGGCCGACGAATTCATCGAACGAATGCCGCAAGGATACGACACGCTGCTGGAGGAGAACGCATCGAATCTGAGTGGCGGGCAGAAGCAGCGTCTGTCAATCGCCCGTTCCCTGCTGGCCAGGCCCAACATTCTGATTCTCGACGAGGCCGCCAGCGCCCTCGACCCGGAGAGCGAAGCGATTTTCATCCGAAATCTCTCCCGGATCGCCGTCGGCAGAACGGTGATCATGATCTCCCACCGATTGTCCACCCTGGTTAACGCCGATGTGGTTCTGGTCATGCAAAATGGCCGCTTGTCGGATTGGGGCACGCACACACAACTGCTCTCCCGCTGTGAGACCTACCAGCATCTATGGAACCAACAGACAGGCCATCTTTGATCCGCCGGCTGTGGTCCCGGCAGACGCCTGATCAGCCGGCTCTGGATTTCCTGCCTGATGCGGACGAAATCGAGCGGCGGCCACTGCCCCGTTCGGCCAGTTTCACCCTGCACCTCCTCGCTCTGGCATTGCTTGTCTTCCTCCTGCTGGCGACCTTCTCGGACATCGACCTGGTGATCACCGCCCGTGGAAGATTGATCACCCCGCTGCCGAATATCGTGCTGCAACCGCTGGACACCGCCATCATCCAGCAGATCAATGTCAAGCCCGGGCAGACCGTGAAAAAGGGGGAGCAGCTCGCCACCCTTGACCCGACCTTTACCGAAGCGGATGAAACCCAGTTGAGAACTCGCCTGGGCAGCCTCGATAACGAACGTGCCAGACTGGAAGCGGAACTGTCGGGCAAAACCGTCACTGCCGATGCCTTGGCCAGTGATGACAAAAAGATCCAGGGCCGCCTGGCCGACGAAAGACAGGCCAGCTATCTCGCCCAGATGCGACGACTGGATGAAAATATCGCCCGCATCCGGGCGTCCCTGGAAACCAACCGCCGCGACCAGACCGCGATGAACTCCCGCGTCCAGGTACTCCGGGAAATGGTCGCCATGCTCGAACCCCTGGTGGCCCAGCAATATGCGGTGCGCGCCCGCCTGCTGGACGCCCAGGACCGCCTGCTCGAAGCGGAGCGAGGCGCCCAGATGGCCCGCAGTCGGGAGCAGGAACTCCAGAAGGAACGGACTGGACTGGAAGCCGAACGTCTGTCCTTCCAGACCGGCTGGCGACAAAAAATCATGGAGGAACTTCTCGCCCTGTCCCGTGAGCGGGATTCGGTCAACGAGCAGTTGCAGAAGGCGGACAAACGTCACCAGTTGGTCATCCTGACCGCACCCTCCGACGCCGTGGTGCTGGAGGTCGCCAAGCTCTCCGCCGGTTCCGTCGCCAAGGCAGCCGAAGCCTTGTTCACCCTGGTTCCCCTGGGAGAGAGCCTGGAGGCTGAGGTCCAGATCGAATCGGCGGATGTGGGTTATGTCAAACTCGGCGACCGGGTGCACATGAAGGTGGATGCCTATCCCTTCCAGTTGCACGGTGCCCTGGATGGCGAACTGCGCACGATCAGCGAAGATGCCTTTCGTCGCGAGAACGTCGCTGTTGGTGGCAGCGAGGCCTACTACCTGGGCCGTATCCGCTTGACCACGACCCAGCTCAACCGGTTTCCAAAACACGCTCGCCTGCTTCCCGGCATGACCATCAGCGCCGAGATCACGGTGGGCAAACGCTCGGTGATTTCCTATTTGTTATGGCCGTTGATCAAGGCACTCGATGAATCGGTCCGCGAACCGTAAGGGATATTCCGGGAGAGTGCATCTTCGCGAAACCTGCGCATACGATCTCTCATTCAGATCAGAAGAAAGTCACCATGCTCGAGTGTGGGATGAGTGGAAAGACCCAACACCGCAATTTCCACCGCTGCGCCCTTGCCGCTGCCATCGGCATCGTAGTACAGGGATCCTGTGCTCGTGTTATAGATTACCCGGTCATCCGCATCGTGCCCCTTGACCGCATCGGCAGCCGCCCAGAACTGCGCTTCGCCCAAGACGCCGGTCGTCTTTCCCAGTCCCTTGAACACCAGCAGGCTGAGTTCGATATGGTCTGCTCCTGACTCGAAATCGACGAGCACATCCCGGTTGTTGGCAGCATTCGCTGCGGTGTTGAGCACGAAATGATCTTCGCCCTCGCCGCCGGTCAGGGTATCGTTACCCAGGCCTCCGAACAGCGTGTCGTTGCCGCTGCCACCGAACAGCTGATCGGCGCCACCGCCGCCTTCGATCCGGTCAGCAAATTCCGTTCCCGTCAAGATGTTGGCACCGGCATTGCCGACCAGGGTGATGGCGTTGACCAATGCCGAGGCATCGGCATTGAGTGCTGCCGAACCCGTGCTCGTGGCCACCGCGCCGGTACCAGTGCCCAGGACCACCCGCTCGATGCCCGTATCGCCCGCAAACAGTGTCAGGGTACTGGCAGTGGTGGCTGCAAAACGCACTTCGTCAACGCCGGAGCTACCAGTATCCGCAATCTCGGCGGCAGTATGAGCGGCGGCGAGACCGATCAGGTAGATATCGGAACCCTCCTCACCATCCATCAGGTCGATACCGGCCTGGCCGTTCAGCAGGTCGTTGCCGCTGCCGCCATCCATCTGGTCAGCGAAGGCCGTTCCGGTCAGGATGTTCGCACCAGCATTGCCAATCATGGTGATGGCGTTGCTCAACGGCGACGCATCGACATTGAGTGCGACGGTACCCTCACTGTTCGCCACCGCGTCGGTGCCCGTACCAATCACCACCCGCTCGATGCCCGTATCGCCGGCATACAGCTTCAGGGTGCCGGCACCGGTGGCCGTGAAACGCACTTCATCAACTCCGGTGCTGCCGGTATCGGCGATCTCGGCCGACGAATGCTCGGCAGGTAGTCCAAACAGGTAAAGGTCGGAACCCTCACCACCATTCAGGCTATCGACTCCGCCCAGACCATTCAGGACATTATTACCACTGTTGCCGGTTATGATGTTGGCGAGCGTATTGCCCGTTCCCATGAGATTGGCCGTCCCGGTCAGTTCGAGCTTTTCGACATTGGCTCCCAGGGTCCAGGAGACCGATGCTTTTACCAGATCCTTGCCGTCCGCGGCGCTGCTTTCGATAACGACATCGGAGACGTTATCCACCAGGTAGATGTCGTCGCCCTTCCCACCGGCGAGCTGGTCCATGCCAGCACCACCGTCAAGCAAGTCGTTGCCCATTCCGGCGTTCAGCGTATCGTTGCCGCCAAGACCATACAAGGAGTCATTTCCTGCCGTGCCGGTAAGGACATTGACCGTATCATCGCCTTCGATCGTCAACCCGGAACAGGGAACCGCACTGATCAGGTAACTGCCGGTGGACTGGGCGCGATCCTTGGCGGCCAGGTAATAGGTTCCGCCGGCTGTCGGCGTATAAATGATCTGCGAATCGGTGGTTGACAGGCCGGCATTATCATTCTGCGTAATGACTGCCAATTTGGAGGAATACAGCTCAAGGTAGGGATCGAGACTCCCGCTGACCCGGGCCAGTTTGAAGATATAGCTGTTGTTGGCCTTCAGGGTGACCTTGAAGAGGTCGCCGTCGGACGCCTGCTCAATGACGCCGGATACGGCCGCACCCCCGACGGTAATCGCTCCGCGCGTATTCGTCGTCATGGGATAGTCGTCCGGAACGGCAGTGACGTCATCGTTGCGGATCGTGCCCGCCGCACTTGCCGTACCCAGCACCAGTCCTGAAGAGGGGTTGCTCAGGCTGAGGGTAAAACCCTCGTCAGACTCGACGACCGTGTCCCCGACGACCAGCACCTGGATCGTTTTCGTCGTTTCGCCGGGCTGAAAGGTGACGACACCGGAAGTGGCCCCGGTAAAGTCGGAAGAAGTGGCTGGGGATGCACCGGAGCCGTCCAGCCTCCAGTCCACGGTTTGCGTGGTCTCGCTCGCTTTGCTGAGGCTGACATTGAAAACGTAGGCCGTGGATCCACTATTGCCTTCGGCGATCGAAGCCGCGCCAGCAGCGATCGATACCTGCACCGATCCAGGATCAGGGTCAGATGACGCATCTGCCGACAACTCGCTGGCGGACTTGGTCACATTCGAGAAAACAAAAGTTTCGACATTCTTGATCAAGTCGGAACCGGAGCCGCTACTCGCAAAGGTGAAGCCCTGATTGATGGTATAAGAGAACGTATACTCCGAAAAAGTACCGGCAAACACCACCGTATCATTGCCGCCCCCACCGTCGAGGGCATCGTTGCCGGCTCCCGCCACGAGCGTGTCGTCGCCCGCCCCTCCAGTCAATGAATCGTTTCCGGAACCACCGTCGAGATAATTATTCAGGGAATTGCCGGTAATCGTATCGGCACCGGCGCCACCAATCGCGTTTTCGATATTGCAGGTATACGCGATGGCGATGTTGTAGGTCATGCTGTTGCATGAGGAATAGGCGCCAGGCGCAAGATCGATCAGGCTCGGCGTTGACCATCCGCTCAGGTTGAGCGTATCGGTTCCAGCGGAGTCATAAATCGTCAGGATCGGATGAAGGTTGACCGAGAAATTGTAGATTGCGGACAGGGTACCGAAATCGCTGCTGCCAAATCCGTAGGTGGTATCCTCTGTGCGGGTCGTGGTTTCGGCACCGTACATGCTCTGCATGGCCATGATGTCATTGAGCATCGGCGTCTGCGGCGAATACAGCTTCCCGTCCGCACCGACCCAGTCGGCCCAGGCCACCAGGCCCACCCCACTGGATGAGCCCGAACCCCAATTGGGACCAAAGTAGGACATCACCGAATAGACACCACTGTCCTGGTAGCTCGAGGGTGTCCAGGAACCCCCGCCATTGTAGTCGCCCATGTGATCCAGCCCGAAAGCATGGCCGATCTCATGCACGTAGCTCAGAAACGAATGCGCGCCCACCTGGGGGTTCATCAGGTCGGAGTAGGCACGACTGAACCACACGCTGCCAGTCGTCGGGAAGTAGGCATGTGCGTACTCAACGCCAGTGGACGAAGTCCCGAATTCGATATTGGACGAACCAGACGTGACCTTGGCCAGATCCGGGGTGATGAGATCATCCCAGGTCTGCAGCGCAAGTGTGGCGGCCGCCTGCTGGACGGAATTCAACCCCTGAAATCCGGCCTGTTCCTGACTACCGTAGAGGCCGCTCGATGAGGTCGGGAAGGCGTAGGTGACTGTGCTTCCGGACCAATGAGAACCGGAATCAAGCTGCGCAAGAATTTGCTGCTGTGTCCAGGATGCGAGTGCCACGTAACCAGCCCTTCATTTAAGAAGGCGGCAAGGTCGAGGGCAAGCAGAAATTGAACAGCAGAAATCGCTGAATCTATGCAACCCGGCCACCCTTCCTGACGATCAGGTTAGGGCCCTCGGCTTTGCGTCCGGAGATTTCTCCCCGTTTGCCTTTGGATAAGATGTGGCGAATAATACACGTGACGATTGTTTTGTCAAGAACTTATTCGGCAAAGTATAGGGAGGAACATGCCCAAAGCACCCGTTAACCCGCAAAAGAATGCGGTCGCTCTTGCCTATAGCCAAACCGACACCGCACCTCGCGTGGTAGCCAGAGGGCGGGGCTTGGTGGCCGAGCAGATCATCGCGCGGGCGCGTGAGCACGGCATTTATGTTCATGAATCAGCCGAACTGGTGTCCCTACTAATGCAGGTCGATCTCGACCAGCACATCCCGCCGCAGCTCTATCTGGCAGTGGCCGAACTGCTGGCATGGCTCTACCGGCTGGAAAATGGCCAGACAATGTCACCGCCGCCACGCCTCCCGGCTGCGGCTGAAGCGACACTGAAGCCATGAGCCCACCCTTGTCTGCGTCGTTCATTACCTCGCTTACGGTTTTGCTTTAAACTGCCTGTTCCAGCCGATTCCGGGAAGGACAATGGAAAACACGGATGTTCAAGCACAACAACAGGCACCGCTGCAATTCGAAATAGAACAACCTAAAGAATATGGTCAATACCTGTTGCATTCCAAAGTCGAGATTGCCGCGATCCTTCGCGCCCTGATGCAGAAAAGGGCCTTGATCAGCGCCTACTTCAACAAAAACAGGTCTTTCCTGCTGACCGCGGTGCTGGCCGTGGACACGGCGGCTGGCAAACTGGTTCTCGATTATGGTCGAGAGAACGAGACCAACCGCCTGGCCTTGCTGGCGGAACAATTCTTGCTGACCGCTGCGGTCGACAAGGTGAAGGTGCAATTCACCCTGGGTAAACTCTCGGAGACGCAGCATGCTGGGCTGCCTGCCTTCAGCGCTGCGCTACCCGACAAGCTGTTGAGACTACAGCGGCGCGAGTGTTTCCGCCTCTCGACGCCGATCACTAAACCGGTCAAATGCACCGCTACGATCAGGCGCGAAGATGGAAGCACCTGCCTGCTCGAAGCACCATTGCTGGATATCAGTGGCGGCGGGATCGGGCTGATGGCGCCGCCGAGTCTGGCTGCCCTGCTGCAGCGCGGCGCCATCATGAGCGATTGCAAGGTCAGTCTGCCTGATGAGGGTCTCCTGGTTGCCAGTCTGTGCGTACGCAACAAACTGGACTCGACGACCAGGGGGGGGTCCCACTACGTTCGTATCGGCTGCGAGTTCATCGCCTTGCCCGGTGCCAGGATGAACATGCTGCAACGCTATATCAACCGCATTGAGCGCGAGCGCAAGGCACGGCTCAGTGGCATGTCCTAGTGAACGAAGTGCGCGGTATCGAGCTTGTTACGCTACCGGAGGGCGCCAAACCGAAAAGACTCCCCAGCGACCAAGCCCCCCCTGCCAGGACTAATGGTCATGACTTTTCCAGGCACTCACGATCATGAAAGTCATGACCGTTTCCCTCCCTTGCAGGGCGCATTCCGGCTTGCACGCCGGAATCGTTCGAGGGGCGCAGAGCAGGCTCTGCGAATTCCCCCTCTCACCCCCCGCCCCCTCCCCCACGAGTGGGGAGGGGAGATTCGTGCGTCGCTGACGCGACTTTCACATTAAAAGCCAATCCGCAGCAACGCGAAGGCGGCGAGCAAGGTTCCCAGCATCGCCAGCCCGTAGCAGATCAGCTTGGCACCGGTACCAGCGTGTATACCGATATCGTGCAGGCTGTGATAGATCCGGTGCGCGGCGTGCCAGAGGAATAGCGCGATGATCGCAAAGATGAAGCCCTTACCGATTATATTCTGGGCGAAAGCGAGCATGCGCGGGTAGCTCATGGTGTCCGGCGGCAACAGCCAGGCGAGTGGCACGGCAAGACCAGTGATGAATACCAGCATCGGACCCAGCAGCGCCGAGAGCATGCCGCCGGCACCGAACAGCGCCCAGAAGATTGGGGCGTTAGAACGTTTCAGCGTTGGTTTCATCGTGCCATCCCCCATACCAGAGCAAGCAAACCAAGACAGGCAGCGCTAGCGACCGCCAACCCGCTGCCGGTAATGGCGCAGGCTGAAAGCCGTTGGCCTCCGACTACCACTGGCGGCATCGTCCGCGGCATGATCTTGAACCAGGTGTAAGTGTGATAAGTCAGCGCAATCAGTGCAAGGACGTGAAAACCGATGTAAAACGGGCTCTTCAGGGCCGCCAGCCAAGCATTCCAGGCGGCTTCACCCTGCGACAGGTGCAGCAGCCCGTTGAGCAGAATACCGGCATAGGCAGCGACGAAGAGGGCTGTTCCCTCGTGAATCATGTACTCGACGAAGTACGGATTCCTCCGCCACCAGCCATCCATCGAGCGCACATAGGGACGACGCTTGTTCACTTGGCACCTCCCTTCGGGGTAATGAAACGCAGGAAATAATCGGCTGCACTGTTGGTCTTGTTCTGGTTGACGGCATTGGCCGGGTCGACATGCTTGGGACAAACCTCGGAGCAGTAACCCACCGCCGTGCAATTGAATACCCCTTCTTCGGAATTGATGAGTTCCATACGCTCGGCCTTGCCGCCATCGCGAGAATCGACGTTGTAACGATGCAGCAAAGCCGTCGCTGCCGGCCCGATGAAGCTCGGGTTGAGGCCGAACTGCGGGCAAGCAGCGTAGCATAGCAGACAGTTGATGCACGAACTGAACTGCTCATAGGCATGCAGTTGTTCCGGTGTCTGCAGATACTCGCCCTGGGCCAGTTTGCGTGGCTCCTTTGGAATGATGTAGGGCTGAATGCTTTCCAGTTTCTCGATGAAACCGTCCATGCTGATCACCAGGTCGCGCTCGATCGGGAAGTGCGCCAGGGCTTCAACACGCACCCGCGCCGGATAGAAGTCGCGCAGGAAAGTCTGGCACGACAGGCTCGGTTCGCCGTTGATCATCATGCCACAGCTGCCACAGATCGCCATCCGGCATGACCAGCGAAAACTCAGCGAACCATCAAGGTAGTCCTTGATGTACTGCACGCCTTGCAGAACCGACATATCGTCGGTAAACGGGACATCGAACACCTGCCGATGCGGTTCTTTGTCCTTCTCGGGATGATAGCGCAGAACTTCGATTTCGATCGTCTTTTCAGCCATGGGAAGCCTTCCTTTCCTGCTCCGCCTTCTCGCCGGCAGCGCCATAGGCGCGCGTGCCAGGCTGCGACTTGGTAATCTTGACAGGGCCGTAATCGATGCGCGGAGCGCCGTCAGCGACATAGTGCGCCTGTGAGTGCTTCAGGAAGTTGACATCGTCGCGCTGCTCGTAGCCGTCGAGGCGCTGGTGAGCCCCCCGCGACTCGCGCCGATGCAGCGCCGAATAGGCCATCGTCTGGGCAACGTCGAGCTGGTACTCGAGTTCGATGGCCAGCAACCACTCGGTATTCCAAACGCTCGACTTGTCCTCGACATTGACGTTCCTGAAGCGCGCCTTTAGCTCGTCGAGTTTGTCGCAGGTCTTTTGCATGGTTTCTGCCAGGCGATAGATGCCGCAACCCTCCTCCATGGTCTGGGCCATTTCCTTGCGCAAGACAGCAATGCGTTCGTTGCCGCCGGTTTTCAGCTTCAGGCCAAGAACCCGTTGCTCGACGGCCTGTGCCTGCTTCTGCAGCTTGGCCGAATTGCCGGGCACCACCGATCTTGCAAAGCGAGCGGCTTCGACGCCCGCCACCTTGCCAAACACGCAGAGCTCGGAGAGGGAATTCGATCCCAGCCGGTTGGCACCATGAATGCCGACGCTGGAACATTCGCCGGCCGCATAGAGACCGGGCAGCGGCGACGCGCAGAGACCGTCAACAAGGATTCCGCCCATCGTGTAATGTACCGCCGGCCGCACCGGGATCGGAGCCCGCGCAGGATCGACGCCAAGAAACTGCTCGGCCAGTTCGTAGATCTGCGGCAATCGCTCGCGCAGCTTGGCTTCGCCGAGATGGCGCAGGTCCAGATGCACGACCGAACCGTGTGGGCCCTCGATGGTGCGACCCTTTTGCTGCTCGTACCAGAAGGCCTGACTGAGACGATCACGTGGCCCGAGTTCCATTGCCTTGTTGCGCGGCGAAGGCTCGGCCGGGCCAAGACCATAGTCCTGCAGGTAGCGATAGCCATCCTTGTTCACCAGGAAGCCTCCCTCGCCCCGACACGCTTCGGTAAATAGCAGACCGGTCCCCGGCATGCAGGTAGGATGATACTGGACAAATTCCATGTCGCGCAGCGGCACGCCGTGGCGATAGGCGAGCGCCATGCCATCGCCGGTGACGACACCGCCGTTGGTGTTCTCGCGGAACACGCGGCCAGCACCGCCAGTGGCGATCACGACCGAGCGAGCTTCGACCAGAGTGAACTCTCCCGAACCGATCTCGATCGCGACGACCCCCTGCACACGGCCATCCTCAACCACCAGATCAACGCAAAAATGTTCGTCGAAGCGCTTGATCGACGGATACTTGATCGATGTCTGAAAGAGGGTGTGCAACATGTGGAAACCGGTTTTGTCGGCGGCAAACCAGGTCCGCTCGATCTTCATGCCGCCGAAAGCCCGCACGTTGACATGCCCGTCCGGGGTACGACTCCATGGGCATCCCCAGTGCTCGAGCTGGGTCAGTTCCTCGGCACAGTGTGCCACGAAATACTCGACCACATCCTGCTCGCACAACCAGTCGCCCCCACCCACCGTATCGTTAAAGTGATACTCGAGGCTATCGGTGGACAACTTCACCCCCGCCGAACCGCCCTCGGCGGCGACAGTGTGACTACGCATCGGATAGACCTTCGAGACCAGCGCGATCCTCAGTGCGGGATCGGACTCCGCGACGGCAATCGCTGCCCGCAGACCTGCCCCGCCACCCCCGACGATCACCACGTCCGCCTTGTATATCTCCACGCTTTTTCCTTTCTCGCGCCCAGCATTGCTGGCGACGATTCACATCCCCCAAAGCCCCACCGAAAAAGGTCCGGCAGGACCCACTGATCAGCTACTCACCGGCTGGTTGATCCTTAGTTGTTTCCACTACCTTGAGCGTTAACATCTGATACATGCCACCAAAGAAGCGTTGCTTGCCGAGCGTAACGAAGCCCCCATCTTTTGGCAACCAGGCCATGACTTCCTCACTGAAAAGATCGCGGGCAAAGGGCTCCAGCCGGTCTAGAACCGGCTTCCAGAAGTAGCGCAACGGATTGAAGCGGCTCGGCGGCGCATAGTCTACGATGGTCAGTGTCCCGCCGGGACGGACGACCCGCAGCGCCTCGGCCAGCGTTCTTTCGCGCACGGCCTGCGGCTGTTCGTGCAGCAGGAAAAACAGCAGGGCCCGGTCAAAGCTCGCGTCGGAAAAACCGAGCGCCGCCGAATCCATGCAATGCAACTTGATTGGCGCCTGCGGGCCCAGCTTGCCGGCGAGATTCTCCAGCTGGATCGGCAGAATGTCGGCAATTTCCAGCGCCCCTCCCGGTGCCACGCAGGCCGCCAGTCGCGGCGTCAGATCGCCGTAGGCACAGGCGATCTGCAAGGTTCGGCCCGGGAGCTGGTGACCGTAATCATGCAGCACCGCATTGCAGAGACGCTTGTAGTTACCCCAGAGAATCAGATTGACCAGCCATTGCCGCTCGAAGACATGCACTGCACGCGGATGAACATACGCCCACCAATAGTGGGCCTGCAAGTACTGAGGAATGGCAGGCAGAACCTTCTTGACCGCCACACAGGTGGAAACGGGTGCATCGAAGTTATTTTTCATATGGTTAGAGAAAGTACGAACGTCTATGTTCGGAACATGCCTGTTCAAGATCGGTCAGCCTGGACAAAGTGTCTGCATTGATCCTGCCCTGGCAGAAAATTCTTTCGTCATGTTCCACTGATTCGGTGACCCGCCGCCCACCCGCACGGAAGGTACGCAACCCAAAGCCCTCAGGCCGTACCCTACCCGATCAGTCAGCCGAGCGCAACCGAGGCAGCACTTCCAGTGCGTTGAACGCCGTTACCTTGGCCAGTTCGCTCGCGTCGATGCCGCGCAACTCCGCCAACATTGCGTTGATCCGCGACAACTGTTCGGGCGTGTTGCGGCGACCAGCCAACCAGGCTGGTGGCATGTCCGGTGCGTCGGTTTCGAGCACGATCGCATCCAATGGCAGCGTAGCGGCCAACCGGCGGATGCGCGTCGAGCCAGGGTAGGTCAAAGCACCACCAAAGCCCAGTTTGAAGCCCAGTCTGATGAATTCTTCCGCCTGTTGTCGGCTGCCATTGAAGGCGTGCGCGATGCCGCCGGTCACCCTGATCCGGCGCAGATTCTTGAGTACCTGATCGACCGCCCTGCGGACATGCAGGAGCACCGGCAACTCCAGGTCGCGGGCGATTCTCAGTTGTTCGACGAAGAATGACTCCTGCCGCTCGTCCTGCCGATCGGCAACGAAGAAGTCGAGGCCGATCTCACCTAGCGCCAGCGGCCGCTGCGGCCCTTCAGAAGCGCGCGCCAGCCAGTCGCGCAAGGTCGCCAGATCATCAGGGCCAGCATGCTGTACATAAAGCGGGTGAATGCCGTAAGCCGGGGCACACCCGGCGTAACGGGCGCAGCAGTCGTGCACCTTGGCAAAGCTCGTCACATCGACCGCCGGCACGACGATGGACGACACCCCGGCCAGCCGCGCCATCTCTACCAGCATGTCCCGGTCAGCCGCGAATTCAGCCGCTGCGAGATGGCAATGGGTGTCAATCAGCATTGCCAGGCGTCAGCCAGGGTGAATCAGAGGAACCGAAAGCCTGGCTCAGGCGGACGGCCGCTGATGATATCCGCCAGTGCGGCGCCGGAGCCGCAAGCCATCGTCCAGCCGAGCGTACCGTGGCCGGTATTGAGATACAGATTGGGAATCGTCGAGCGGCCGATCAGCGGCACGTTGGAAGGCGTCGCCGGACGCAGACCACACCAGAACCGAGGTTCATCGGCCGGTCGCAAAGCCGGAAAAAGCTCGCTGGCCCGCTCGATCAGGGCCCGGCAGCGCACCGCATTGAGGTCGGTATTATAGCCATTGAATTCAGCCGTACCGGCAATGCGCAAGCGTTGACCGAGACGCGAAAAAACGATCTTGTAACCGTCGTCGGTGAGGCTGACACTCGGTGCGATGCTATCCGCGGACAGGGGAAAGGTGGCCGAATAGCCCTTCGCCGGGTACACCGGCAGACGCAGGCCGATGAGACGCAGCAACAAAGGGGTATAGCTACCGAGCGCAGCGACATAGGCATCGGCCTGGTGCAACTCGCCGGCAGCGATTACGCCAGCCACTCGGCCGGCCACCATACTCAAACGATCGACCGTAACGCCGTAACGAAAAACGACGCCGCGTGCCGTACAAAGGGCCGCAAGCTGTTGTGTGAAGCGGTGGGCATCGCCGGATTCATCGGCGGCCGTGAAGTCGCCGCCGACCAGCCGCTGCCTCACCGACGCCAACGCCGGCTCGATGGCGATGCACTCGTCGACATTCACAGTGCGTCGCTCACAGCCAAACTCACGCATCACCGCGGCAGCTTCCATGGCAGTTGCGTACTCGCGGCGGTCGGTGTAGATGTGCAGGATGCCGCGTTCGAGATGATCGTAGGCCAGCATGGTTTCAGCGCGCAGTGCCTGCAACTGACGACGACTGTAAAGCGCCAGGGTGACAATCTGGCGAATGTTGTCACGCGTTCGCCGCGCCGTGCATTCGCGCAGAAAACGCAGGCTCCAGTCAAGCAGCGTGGCATCCCAGCGCGGACGAAAGAGCAGCGGCGCATCCTCGCGCCGCATCCAGGCCAGCGCACGTAACGGCGCGCGCGGGTTCGACCATGGTTCGGCGTGCGAAACCGAAATCTGGCCACCGTTGGCGAAGCTGGTTTCCAATCCGGCGGCAGTCTGACGATCAAGTACTGTCACCTGATGTCCTGCCTTGGCCAGATACCAGGCGCTGGTGACCCCCACGACACCTGCACCCAGGACGATAACCTTCAAGCAGTCAACCCCTGATCACGGGTGATGCGCACCACCTCGGGAATGCGCCGCAGACTGCGCATCAGACGCGCCAGAGAAGTGCGACTGGCTACCTGCACCGTAAAACGCAGCGTCGTGTACAGTCCGGGTCGCTTCTCTTCCATGTTCACATGTTCGATGTTGATGCCGGAGGTCGAAATCTCGGTGGCGATCCGCCCCAGTGCGCCAAGCGTATTCTGCACCACGATCAGCAGGCGCACGCTGAACAGTTTGCCGGGCTCCGGCTCCCACTCGACGTCGATCCATTTCATCGGTTTGGCGGTACGCGCCTTGCGAATGGCGGGGCAATCATGCGTATGGATCACCAGACCCTTGCCCTTCCAGATCGAGCCGATGATCGGGTCGCCGGGGATCGGTTGGCAGCAGGGCGCGAACTGAACAGCCATGCCTTCGGTACCGCGAATCACCAGCGAAACGGGCGCCCGTTCAGCCGGCTGTGGTGTTTCCTCGCGCGCTAGTAGGCGACGAGCAACGACCCCGGCAAGGCGAAAACCCAGTCCGATGTCGGTGTAAACCTCCTTGATCAATTTGTTTCCGGAATCGCGCAGCACGTTCTTCCAACTCGAAACCGGCAGTTCGGAGGCGACTACGCCCAACGCCCGCAACTCCTGGTCGAGCATCTTCTCGCCGAGCGCCGTCGACTCGTCATGGTGGACGCTCTTCAGGTAATGTCGGATCTTGCTGCGCGCCCTGCCGGTCTTGACGGTCGTCAGCCAGGCCATATCCGGATGAGCATCGGCAGCGGTGACGATCTCGACGCGGTCGCCGTTGGTCAACTCGGTCATCAGCGGCAGCGGCTTGAAATTGATCTGGGCGGCGACACAATGATTGCCGATATCGGTGTGTATCGCGTATGCCAGGTCAACCGCCGTAGCCCCACGTGGCAAGGCGATGATCTTGCCTTTGGGCGTGAACACGTAGATTTCATGGGGAAACAGATCGACCTTGACATGCTCGAAGAACTCCGAAGAATCGCCGGTCGCGCTTTGCAGGTCGAGCAACGAGTGAAACCAGGTGGTCGTCTTCTGTTGCAGATCGGCACCAAAGTCCTCGCTGTCCTTGTACAGCCAGTGCGAAGCAATGCCCTCCTGCGCCACGTTCTCCATCGCTTCGGTACGAATCTGCAGTTCGAACGGGGTGCCGTGCGGCCCGATCAGAGTAGTGTGCAATGACTGGTAGCCGTTGGGCTTGGGAATCGCGATGTAGTCCTTGAACTTCCCGGGAACCGGCTTGAACAATCCGTGCAGCGCACCGAGGGCAAGGTAGGCGGTCGGCACATCCTGTACCAGCACACGGAAACCATAGACATCGAGCACCTGCGAAAATGACAAGTGCTTGTCGATCATCTTGCGATAGATCGAATACAGGCTCTTCTCGCGACCAAAGACCTGCGCCTGCACGCCGGCTTCACGCAGCTTGCCGGTGATGCCTTCGAGAATCCGCGACAACAGCTCACGCCGGTTACCGCGCGCCGCCTTGAGCGCGCGCGCCAGCACACGCGCACGCATCGGATAGATGAGCTCGAAAGAGAGATCCTGCAACTCGCGAAAAAGCTTGTCGAGGCCAAGCCGGTTGGCAATCGGCGCATAAATTTCGAGCGTCTCGCGAGCGATGCGGCGGCGTTTATCGGCACGCACCGCAGCCATCGTCTGCAGATTGTGATGGCGATCGGCGAGCTTGATCAGTACCACACGCAGATCGCGCGCCATGGCCATCAGCATTTTGCGAAAATTCTCCGCCTGCGCTTCTTCCTGAGACTGAAACTCGATCTTGTCGAGCTTTGACAGGCCATCGACGAGATCAGCGACGGGTTTACCGAAACGATCGGCAATTTCGCTCTTGCCAACCGACGTATCCTCCATCACGTCATGCAAGAGCGCCGCCACCACGCCCTCGACATCCATTTGCCATTCGGCGATGGCACCGGCCACGGCCAGGGGATGTGTGATGTAGGGCTCGCCCGACAAGCGCTTCTGCCCACGATGCGCCTTCTCGCTGAACAGATACGCCTCGCGCACGCGCTCGATCTCTTCCGGGGGAAGATAGCTCAGGCTATCGATGAAGACCTGGAAAGCCGGATCGTCCTCGGGAAGAGGTAAATCAGGGGTCATGCCAGCCGCCGGCGATTCAGCGGACAAGCTGGCGGCAATCACGGGATCCATGATCTCGTCCTGCGCCACTGCTGGATTGAGGTCAGGCCTGACCGCGGTTGAGGACTTCCAGGCCGACCTTGCCGACGGCAATTTCACGTAGCGCGATCACCGTCGGCTTGTCCCGACCGGCGTCGATCAGAGGTGACGCGCCGGCCGTGATCTGACGGGCACGATAGGTGGCCGCCAGAGTCATCTGAAAGCGGTTTGAAATACGCTGCAAACAGTCGTCTACGGTTACTCGTGCCATACAAATCTCCCAGGGTAATCAGAGCATTGTTGCGAAAAGGATGGAATGTCGCTGACGCTGCGCAGCGTAACGAAGCCGGGTCGCGCGGACCACTGCCAACAGGTCATGCAGCGCACGCTGCAATTCGTCATTGATAATAACATAGTCGAATTCAGCCACATGTCGCATCTCTTCGCGAGCCGCAGCAACGCGGCGAGCGATCGTTTCAGCGCTATCCGTGGCGCGCGCGCATAACCGGCGTTCAAGTTCGTCAAGCGACGGGGGCAGGACGAACACGCCGATTGCGGCCGGGAACAATGCCCGCACCTGCTGTGCGCCTTGCCAGTCGATCTCGAGGAGCACGTCCTGACCGGCAAGCAAGGCAGCTTCGATGCCGCTTCTCGAGGTGCCATAGTAGTTGCCATGGACCTCTGCCCATTCGAGGAAAGCATCATTGCGAACCTTCTCAAGAAAATCCGGCACACTGACGAAATGGTACTCGACACCATCCCGCTCACCTGGTCGGGGTGCACGCGTGCTGTGAGAAATTGACACGCTGAGGTCCGGATCGTTCTCCAGCAACAACCGCACCAGTGTCGTCTTGCCAGCGCCGGACGGCGCTGTGACAATCAAGAGATGTCCGGTCATGGTTCCTGGCCCGTGAGTTCAAGCCCGCCATTGTACCCGCGCGCCCGGCGCTGTCGACCGGTGCTGCCGATACCTTCACCCCCTGGATACAGGTTTCCCCGCCCAGGTCGAATGACCCGACGGCAGCGGCACGCACGTGGCGGTCATGGGCATGGACTAGCCTGCTGATACCGACGAAAATGACGGCTTTGAGATGATCACCCGGCGAGGAGCAAGCAAATGTCGCGATTGAAACGGGTACAGACCAGCGCTGTACTGTTGGCCGCTCTATCGGCGGCCAATGCTGCCGTGCCGCTCAAGATCGTCGGCTTCGACGACATGTCGTGCCGGACCTGGTCGGCATCAAAGGACGATGCCGAACAACGCGCGCTCTATGTCGCCTGGGTGCGCGGCGTTCTCACCGGCCACAACTACGCCAACCAGAACCAGCAGGTATCGGCCATCTCCAGCGGCACGGTCGAGCAGTACGTGAATCGCTACTGTACAGAAAAACCACTCGGCCAGTTCAGTGATGCTGCATTACGCCTGACCGACCAGTTTTCGGGCCGCAATACGGCGATCACCCGGTAGCCGTTGACGGCTCCGCCCAACGATGTGTGCCGCCCACGGTCCGGCACAGCTTGCCGGGCGCTGCCTCAGTAACCCTGCTGCTGCTTACCCTTGATATTGCCGACCGTGCCGCCGATCACCCCACCAATCGCCGCGCCGGTCCAGCCGCTGCCGCCCGAGATTGCCGCAATACCGGCTCCCGCGGCCGCACCGATGGCTGCACCACTGATCGTTCCCTGCTCGCGCGCGCTCATGTTGGTGCAACCCGTTGCCGCCAGTGCCATCGCAAGGGCCAGAGTCCATCCAGTTTTTTTCATCTCTTTCTCCCTTACTTGGTTTTCGGTAGTGCGGGCACCACCATTTCGAACCAGATCGTTTCGACCACCGGGCGCAGCAAGCGATCGGGATGCGCCGCGTACCATTGGTCGAGCGCTTCCAGCACACTGCCCAGCGTCTGGTCCTTCATCCCTCTGGCGACGCGTGGCGAAAAACCATTCTCGACGGCCGGCGGATTGTCGGCGTTATACGCTGCCTCGACCTGCACCATGTTGGCCAACCCGACGAGATAAGCCTTCTTGACTTCTTCGGAGGACTTGATCCAGTGTGTGCCATCGACCAGCGGCACCTCGACTGCACCGACACCGGCAGCAGTCATCGTCATGGCCAGGCACGCAGCAGACGCGAAAAACCGCAATTGACGGAAACCAGATCCAATGGTCATCATCTTCTACTCCAGGAAAAGGAATTTGCAGGCTACCATGCTCTCATGATCGTTCCAAGTGAAATCGCCTGGCCGCCTGGCGATTCCTCGGCCAACCGGCCGGAGCTCGACAGATCGGCCGATTGGTGCATTGCAGCTTGCCAGAAGCCAGAAGAGTCTGTATGTTCGCGGCCGGAAGTTTATATCGTATACGATATCTGGAGTTCACTTCGCCACCCATGCCATCGGTTCTTGAGCTTGTCGCCGCCCAGAAGATGCCCCGCCTCAGCGCGTCGGATCACGTCGCGCAAACGCTTAAGAAAGCCATTGTCGACGGCCTGCTGCCAGCCGGCGAGTTGCTCCGGCAAGATGAAATCGCGGCGCATTTCCACGTCAGCAAGATCCCTGTTCGCGAAGCACTCAAGCACCTCGAAGCCAAAGGCCTGGTGACCTTCCTGCGCAACCGCGGCGCCGTCGTTGCCTCGCTGTCGGCGGCCGAGATCGAAGAGTACATGGAAATCCGGGCGATGCTCGAAGCACGCGCGGCGCGCCTCTCGGCGCCGCTGATCAGCGATCAGGCGATCGAACAGGCACGTCGACATCTCGACGAATTCGAGCAGGCCGGCAACGCCGATCGCTGGGGCGAACTGAACTGGTTGTTCCATTCGACACTCTACACGGCCGCCGGACGACCAATCCTGGTCGCCGAAATCCGTTCGCTATACAACAAGGTCGAACGTTACGTGCGCGCGCTCTTGTCGATGACCACTGGAATGCCCAACACCCTGCGCGAACACGCCGAAATCCTCGACGCGTTCGTCCGCCGGGATCCCGACGCGGCGGCAGAACTCACTCGGGCGCATGTGCTCGACGCGGGTGCGTCACTTGTCAGTTACCTTATCGACCAACGTAGCAAAGGAGGAAACCAATGAACAAACAGATCCTGGCGGCCGGCTGCAGCCTGCTCTCCCTCGCGGTCAGCAATGTCTACGCCGATCACCTGGTGGCCATCGCCGGACCGATGACCGGTCAGTACGCCTCGGCGGGTGACCAGATCCGGAAGGGCGCCGAGATGGCGATCACCGACATCAACGCCAAGGGCGGCGTCGTTGGTGAGAAACTGAAGCTGGAAATCGGCGACGACGCCTGTGATCCGAAACAGGCCGTCGCCGTCGCCAACCAGATGGTGAACAAGAAGATCATCTTCATGCACGGCCACTGGTGCTCGTCATCGACGATCCCGGCGTCCGAAGTGTACGTCGAGGCCAACATCCCGGTAGTGACCGTGTCGACCAACCCCAAGGTCACCGACCGCGGCCTCAAGAACATTTTCGCCATTGCCGGCCGTGACGACCAGCAGGGCCAGGTGGCCGGGGCCTACCTCGCCGAGAAGTTCAAGGGCAAGAAGATCGCCGTGGTTGACGACAAGAGTGCCTACGGCAAGGGCCTCGCCGACGAAGTCGCCAAGGCGATGGAAGCCAAGGGCGTCAAGCCGGCCTTGCGCGAATCGATCACCGCCGGTGAAAAGGACTATTCCGGGCTGGTCAGCAAGCTCAAATCCGCCGGCGTCGAAGTCATGTCCTACGGCGGTTATCACACCGAAGTGGCGCTGATTCTGCGGCAGGCGCAACAGGCTGGCCTGAAACTGACGGTGATGGGCGGTGACACCATGTCCAATACCGAACTCGCGACCGCCGCCGGCCCCGAGGCCAACAACGTGCTGTTTACCTTCGGTCCGGATGCGCGCAAGAACCCGAGCGCCGCCGCCGTGGTCAAGAAGTTCCACGACGCCAAGATCGAACCGGAAGGTTACGTCCTCTACGCCTACGCTGCTTTCCAGCTCTTCGACCAAGCCGCAACCAAGGCCAAGAGCACCAAGTACGCCGACATCGAGAAAACGCTGCGCAACGGCAGCTTCGACACCGTCATCGGCAAGCTGTCGTTCGACGCCAAGGGAAACAGTTCGGCGCCAGCCTTTGTCGTCTACCAGTGGAAGGATGGCAAGTACGACTATGTGAAGAAGTAATCCTGCCGCACCGGCAGGCCACAGGCAAGCGTCCGCCCCCATCGGCGGACGTTTCGACAACCCCGCGCGACACCTGGTGTCGACGCCGAACCGACTGGAAGGCAGCATGCGCGCCACTACCCACCTACTACGCCAGCGTCTGCGCGAATATCACCGAATCGATGAAGCCCAGGTCATCGAGCAACTGATCCCTCTGGCGCGCTTCACGCCTTCCGAACAACAGGGCATTCGCGAACGCGCAACGCCACTGGTGCAGACGGTGCGCGACAGCCGCCTCAAAAGTGGAGGCATCGATGCCTTTCTGACCACCTACGACCTCTCGTCGCGCGAAGGCGTGGTGCTGATGTGCCTCGCCGAAGCGCTGCTGCGCATCCCCGATGCGGCCACCGTCGATCGCCTGATTCGCGACAAGATCGGCAGTACCGAATGGGAAAAGCGGCTCGGCACCTCGCACAGCACTTTCGTCAATGCCGGCACCTGGGCGCTGATGCTCACCGGCCGCATCGTCAATCTCGACAACGAGGACCGCAACCTGCGTGGCACCCTCAAGCGACTCGTCGCGCGCACCGGCGAGCCGGTGATCCGGCAGGCGGTGATCACTGCCATGCGCATTCTCGGAAAGCAGTTCGTGATGGGCCGCAACATCCATGAAGCGCTGGAGCGCGCCCGCAGCGCCGAAAAGGCCGGCTACCGCCACTCCTACGACATGCTCGGCGAATCGGCGCGCAGCAGCGCCGACGCGCTGCGTTACTTCGAGTCCTACCGCGCGGCGATCCGGGCGATTGGCGACGCCGCTGCCGGCCGCCCGGCATACGAAGCGCCGTCGATCTCGATCAAGCTCTCGGCGCTGCATCCGCGTTACGAAGTCGCCAACGAGGGTCGCGTTCGCCACGAATTGTGGCCGGTCGTCAAGGAACTCGCGCTCCATGCCAAGGCGCGCAATATCGGCTTTACGATCGACGCCGAAGAAGTCGATCGTCTGGAAATGTCGCTCGACCTGATCGAGGCACTCGCCACCGACGCCGAACTGGCCGGCTGGAACGGCCTCGGGCTGGCCGTCCAGGCCTACCAGAAGCGTGCGCTGCCGCTCATCGACTGGCTCACCGACCTCGCCCACCGCGCCGACCGGCGTCTGATGGTCCGCCTGTGCAAGGGTGCTTACTGGGATGCCGAGATCAAGCTCGCGCAGGAGCGTGGCTTGCGCGATTACCCGGTATTCACCCGCAAGGCGTCGAGCGACCTCTCGTATCTGGCCTGTGCCCGACGTCTGTTCGACCACCCGGAGGCCTTCTACCCGGCCTTCGCCACGCACAATGCACACACCCTGGCGGCCGTCGCCGAGATTGCGATCAGCGCCGGCGGCAGCGACGAATGGGAATACCAGCGCCTGCACGGCATGGGCGAAGAACTCTACGACCAGATCGTCGGTGAGGACAAGCTGGGGCGCGCCTGCCGCGTCTATGCCCCGGTCGGCAGCCACGAGGACCTGCTGGCATACTTGGTGCGCCGCCTGCTCGAGAATGGTGCCAACTCGTCCTTCGTGAACCGCATCGCCGACGCCAGCCTGCCGATCGACGCGCTGCTCAGCGACCCCGTTGACAGGACCGCCGCCCTGGCCATCAAGCGCCAGCCACGCATTCCCTTGCCGCGCGACCTCTTCGGCGCTGAACGCATCAATAGTGAAGGACTGGACATGAACGACAAACCCACTCTCGAAGACCTGCGCAACAGCATCGAACAGAGCCTGCGCGTCAGCTACACCGCCGCGCCGCTGATCGCTGGCCGGCAGCGCGGCGGCGACAGCCAGGTCGTGCATTCGCCGGCCGACCAGCGCGACGGCGTCGGGCGCGTGATCGAGGCCAGCGTCGCCGACGTCGGTGAAGCCTTGGCTGTCGCGCAGGCGGCTTTTCCGGCCTGGGAAGGGACGCCCGCCAGCGTGCGCGCGTCGCTCCTCGACCGCGCCGCCGATCTGCTGCAGGGACGCCTGCCGGAACTGGTCGCCCTGATCGTTCGCGAAGGCGGCCGCACGCAGGCCGACGCCGTCTCGGAAGTGCGTGAAGCGATCGACTTCTGCCGCTACTACGCGGCACAGGCCCGCGAGAAGTTTTCCGGGCCGATCCCGCTGCCCGGCCCGACTGGCGAGCAGAACAGCCTCTCCTTGCACGGCCGCGGCGTCTTTGTCTGCATCAGCCCGTGGAATTTCCCACTGGCGATTTTCGTCGGCCAGATCGCCGCGGCGCTGGCCGCCGGCAACACCGTCGTCGCCAAACCGGCCGAGCAGACACCGCTGGTCGCCGCACTGGCCGTCGAACTGCTGCACACCGCCGGCATCCCGGCCGGCGCGCTCAACTTCCTGCCCGGTGACGGACGCATCGGCGCCGCTCTGGTTGCCGATCGCGCATGTGCCGGCGTCGCTTTTACCGGTTCGACCGAGGTCGCGCGCCTGATCGCCCAGACGCTGGCCGGCAAGGACGGCCCGCTGGTGCCGCTGATCGCCGAAACCGGTGGTCAGAACACGCTGATCGCCGATTCGTCGGCATTGCCCGAACAGATCGTCCGCGACGTCGTCGCCTCGGCTTTCAACTCGGCCGGGCAGCGCTGCTCAGCGCTGCGCGTCCTGTATATCCAGGCCGACATCGCCGACCGTGTCTGCGAATTGCTCGCCGGCGCCATGCAGGAATTGTGCATCGGCAACCCGGCCGACATCGCGACCGATGTCGGCCCGGTGATCGATGAAGCGGCGCGTGCGCTCCTGGTGGCACACGCACGCTGGCTCGACAGCTTTGCGACGCCGATTTTCACCTGCCCACTCGACGAGGAAGCCACCCGGCACGGCACCTTCTTCGCACCGCGTGCCTACGAGATCGACAGCATCGCCCGCCTCGAACGGGAAGTCTTCGGGCCGATCCTGCACGTCGTGCGCTGGCGTGCCGAAGACCTCGACCAGGTCTGCGCGGCCATCGCCAATACCGGCTACGGACTGACGCTGGGCATCCACAGCCGCATCGACGAAACCATCAAGCGCATCACCGACCGCCTGCACGTCGGCAACACCTATGTGAACCGCAACATCATCGGCGCCGTCGTCGGCGTCCAGCCCTTCGGCGGCGAGGGACTCTCGGGCACCGGTCCGAAGGCCGGCGGCCCGCATTATCTCTATCGCTTTGCCAGCGAGCGCACGCTCAGTGTCGATACCACCGCCGCCGGCGGCAACGCCGGGCTGATGGCGCTCGACGAAGGCGAGTGACCCCCCTCCGCATGGGCAAGTTGCCTGTACGCGTTACCTTTATGGCACCCTGTGACCATATGACTACTTGATCGGGAGAAAGGCATGTCCGCCACCGTTGAAGAACTTGAGGCCGAAGTACTCGGCCTGCCTGCTGTCCAACGAGCTCGCCTGGTGGAGAAACTCATCGCCAGTCTTGACGTTGAACCAAACGTTGAAAACGCTTGGGCGGAAGAAGTTGAAAGACGCCAGGGAGAGATAGAGAGTGGAACGGTGCCGCTACTTCCCGGCGCTGAAACTCTCTCCCGCTTGCGGGCCGAATTTCAATGAAGTATTGGCTGCACCCTGAGGCGGAATCAGGGTGCAAAGCCGGCTTTCCACAGCAGAGTTGAACAACATCATGAGCCAACCAACAGATAAAAGACAAGCGGAATTCGTACAGTGGATGCCATACATACTCGACGCATTGCGGGAATTGAACGGATCGGCCACACCAAGAGAGGTTTGCGACTCGGTCGCCAGGCTTGCGCATGTTCCAGATGAAAAGCGATTCGCCAAGCTCGGAAGTGGCAGTTTACGGTTCCCGAATCAGGTCGCTTGGGCTCGTCAATATCTTGTTTGGGAAGGGTTGCTGTCGTCACCCAAACACGGAATCTGGATGCTCACATCGTCCAGCCAGAAACTCCACCTCACCTACGATCAAGCGCGCGAAATAGCCAGAAAATGGGTCGCCATTCATGCCGAGAAGCGGGCACAAGCGCAAGAACCTCCGCCAGAAGCTGTCGAAGATCAGCCCTTTGTAACAAGTCCGCCGAACGGATACGGTGAAGAGTTACTCGTACAACGGCAGGCACTCTCCCCCGAATCGTTCGAGAGGTTTTGTGCCGATCTCCTGAAGCATCTTGGGCTTGAAAGAGTAAGAGTAACTGGCGTTACTGGTGACAAAGGCATCGATGGCGAAGGATACCTTCCCCTGGGACCAATCGTCACAGCCAAGATTGCCTTTCAATGCAAACGTTACTCCGGTCCGGTCTCTTCACGTGAAGTGCAGAGTTTTCAAGGTGCTGTTGGGGATGCCGAGAAAGGAATCTTTTTTACCACCGGCTACTTTACTGACAATGCTCGGGACGCTGCCCGCCGTCCGGGTTGCAAACCCATCGAATTGATCGACGGGGATCGCTTGATCGAACTGCTCGAAAAGCATGAGTTCGGTTTATTGCCAGCGAGGACCTACGAAATCGACTACAACCTGATGTCGAATTATGGCAAGGACCCAAAGAAGGCGGTCCACGTTGCACTCAACAAGGACCTCCAAGGGATGCCCCGAAACCGACGGCCTTCTCAGTCATGACATTCTGTTTCCAAGGTCAGCATTGCCAACTGGATGCACTTGAAGACAGTATGCTTGTTAGAGGAGGCTATTTCTCAGCCAGTGAAGAAAAGAGCCATGGTTGTTGAGTCGATTCTGAAGAGCCTTAGGTGATTTCCTCATT
>NZ_JDST02000042.1:0-17752 GCF_000584975.1 Candidatus Accumulibacter cognatus
TACCTATTTCAGTATAGCGAGTGCCGGCGGCGGCGTATCGGCAGCGCCGCTTCCGAATGCCCGCCTGATCTGTTCGCTTGCTTCGTCGACGGCCGCCGCCAGGCCGATGATCGCCGCGTCGGCGGTTTCGTCGCGACTCGCCGCCGCCTCGACCTGGCGGGCAGAAGTCTGTGCACGGGTGATCCCGAGCATGCCGGCGCGTCCGACGAGGGCATGGGCGAGCTGGCGGGCCTGTTCCCGCTGGCCGGATGCCATCGCCTGTTCGATCCTGCCGACCTCGGATCTACCTTGATCGGCAAATTCGCGCAGCCAGTGCTGGTAGCGTGCGGCATTGCCGGCGAAGCGGGCCAGACCGGCGGCGTTGTCGATGATGCCGGGAACGGGCCAGGCGGGCATGTCCTGATCGCTGGTCGCAGGCGGTAAAGTGTCCATCGCGGTGGCGGCTTGTCGCTGCTTGTGGACGGGAATCCATTTCGCCAGCATGCGGTAGAAGGTCGGCTGGTCGAACGGTTTGCCGATGCTGTCGTTCATGCCGGCAGCGCGCTGGAGACTGATTTCGTGTTCCATGATGTGCGCGGTCATGGCGATGATCGGCAGCGTCTCGAAACCGGAGTGGCTACGCAGTTCGCGGGTCGCGCTATAGCCGTCCATGACCGGCATCTGGATGTCCATCAGCACCAGATCGAAAGCGTTCGCGCCGCTCATCCGGAGATGATCGACCGCTTCCTGGCCGTTGTTGGCCATCACCGGCGAGATGCCGACAGTGCTGAGCAGGGCTTCGACGATTTCGCGGTTGATCGGATGATCGTCGACGACCAGTACCCGTGCGCCGTCATAGGCTTCGGGCAGTGCCTGCAGCGCTGATTCGGCGAGGGTCGTGCCGGGCTTTGCCTGGTCCCCCGGGTCCCCCAGTGCCAGCCAGAGCGTGACGCGAAAGGTGCTGCCGGAACCGGGCTGGCTGCGGGCGCAGATGTCGCCATTCATCTTCTCGGCAAGGCGCTTGCAGATGGCAAGTCCCAGGCCGCTGCCGCCGAACTTGCGCGTCATGCTGGCATCGGCCTGCGCAAAAGGCTGGAACAACTGCGTGATTTCCGGTTCGCTGAGGCCCAGACCGGTATCCTCGACATCGATGGCCAGGCGCACGCGCGTCGATTCCGTGTTCAGCACGCTGATCCGCAGCTCGATGCGGCCGTTGCTGGTGAACTTGATGGCGTTGCCGAGCAGGTTGAGCAGGATCTGTTCGATTCTCAGCGGGTCGCCGATCAGGGCATCGGGAACCGCCGGGTCGATGCTTTCAACGAGTGTCAACCCTTTCTCTGTCACTTGGTGCATGAGCACCGACTGGCAGCGCGCGATAATGCCACGCAGGCTGAAGGGGGTATTTTCGAATTCCAGTCGGCCAGCGGCGATCTTGGTCAGGTCGAGCAGATCGTTGATCAGATGCGCCAATGACTTGCCGGCATGGCCGATCTTGTCGATGTAGTCCTGTTGCCGGGGATCACGGCTGAGTGGCCGGGCGAGTTCGGCCAAACCGATGACGGCGTTCAGCGGCGTGCGCAGTTCATGGCTGACATTGGCCAGGAAAGCGTCCTTGGCGCGGTCGGCCTGGGTCGCAGCGGCCAGCGCCGCGCTCAGGTCGGCGGTACGCTTCTCGACCTGTTCCTCGAGCTGCAACTGATGGTCGATCAGTTCGCGGGTGCGCGTGGCCACTTCGCTGGCAAGGGTGGCATGCCAGGTCTCGACACGTTCGGCCAGGGTGTTGAAGGCCGCCGCCAGGGTTGCCACTTCATCACCGCGGTGCGGCTTCGCCAGCGTCATGCGGGCGCTCAGCTCGCCCTCGGCGAGACGCTGTGCGACATTCGCCAGTTCCCGGATCGGACTCGTCACATGCCGTGCCGCCAGAACGACGATGATCAGGCCGCTGACGGTGAACAGCAGGCCGAAGAGCAGCAGTCGCCAGGCGTGCTGCTCGAGTTCGTGCAGGATCTCGTCGCGCTCGCGGCGAACCACCAGAGTCCATCCTTCGTTGGCGGCAACGCGCACAAAGCGATAGGTGGCAAGGATCGATCGTCCGTTGGCTGCGTTCTCGACGAAGTTGCCATCCATTCCCTGGGAAGCGGGCGGTAGTGGACTCTCGCTCGCCCCGGCCAGCAGACGGAAGGTCGCGAGCAGTCGCTGCTGCTGATCGAAGAGTGAAACCGAACCGGAATTTCCGAGCGAACGCAGTTCAACTCGATCGAAATTGCCCAGCAGTTCCTGTATCGACAAGCTGGCCACCAGCACCCCGAGCAACTTGCCGGTGGGGATCCCCGCGGCGTCCCGCTCGAGGACCTGACGGGCGATGATCAGGCTGGGTTCCCCGGCGACCGTCGAACCGCTGGTTTCGATATGTTCGACGAGACCCGGCGTCAACAGGCGCCCGAGCAGATCGGTATTGGCGAAGGGATGTCCGACCAGGGTGGCGTCGCTGGCAGCCAGCACGCGCCCGTCACCCGTTGACACCAGCGCCAGGTATTCGTAGGCATCCGGGTAGGCACCCATCACCGAATCGAGGTGGCGACTGGCAGCGGCAGACGCCGCTTTCGTCAGTGGCTTGGCCAGTGCCTGCATGAGGACAGGGTTTTCCGAGAGCAGGCGCAGATCGCCGCGGCGTTCCTGCAGAGCGGTCTGGATCTGCGTGCTGCGGCTGTCGGCACTCAATTCGAGACCATGACTGGCATCGGCCAGGTGGGTCTGGTTGGCTCC
The DNA here is from genome assembly GCF_000584975.1 of Candidatus Accumulibacter cognatus. Classification (NCBI taxonomy): domain Bacteria; kingdom Pseudomonadati; phylum Pseudomonadota; class Betaproteobacteria; genus Candidatus Accumulibacter; species Candidatus Accumulibacter cognatus. The sequence goes on from NZ_JDST02000042.1 coordinate 2,746, forward strand.
CGGCAAGCCGAAGAACGGCAATCCGTACAGCCAGGCCGTGAGCAGGGCGGTGATCGCCAGCATCAGCAGTGCGCCGAACAGGCCGGCGACGCGCAAGACGATGCCGGTGCCTGGCAATGTCCGGTTCACGGCGATGTTCTCTTCGGCAGGAGGCATGCGCTAGGGCTCGTAGTCGAAGACATACGGGCGATAGCGGGCGGGCGCAGCCGTGACTTGCTGCAGTCCGTCGTAGGCAAAAGCCATGGCCAGGCGCTCCCAGGATGTGTTCGCAGGCAGCTTGCCAAGCCGTTGCAGGAAATGGAACTCGCCGAGCAGGGGTTGGCGATCGCCACTTGCGGCCGGGATCACCGGCGCAGCGGGTACCTCGATAATTTCGCGGCGGGCGATCGTCACTGCCTGTGCCAGGGTCAGCGCGGGTGCCTGGCCGCTGAAAGCGTTGCCGTCGTGCATTGCCCAGCGGGCGGCGGATTCAATGTTCTTGCGGTTCTGGCGCATCCATTCGAGTGCGCGGATCAGCGCGGCGACCAGATGCCTGGCCGCCTCGGGATGCCGTTGCACGAAGCGTCTGGTGAGCACCAGATAGTCCGAGCTGGGACCGCGGAAGACGATGCGTGCCTGCGCAAGGCTGGCCAGGGCGATGGTCGGTGCCGGTTCCCAGGCGGCAAACCCATCAATCCGTCCTTGCGCCAACGCAGCAGGCATTTCGTCAATGGCCAGAGGGACCAGCGTCACATCCTGCTCACTCAGCCCGACGCTGGCCAGCGCCTGCAGCAGCGTGTAATGTGCGCTGGAGTTCGGCACATATGCCAGGCGCTTGCCCTGCAGGTTGGCCAGCAAGCCCTCCTGGCGCGCGACCAGCGCCGTCGCGCTGCGTTTGGTGAGGCCGGCAATCGCGACATCGGTTCGTGCCGCCAGGAGGATTGTCGGCAGGTCGCCGAGCAGCCCGGCCTCGAGCCTATCCTCGGCCAGAAGATCAAGCATGTCGCTGCCGCGCCGGAACGCGAAAGTGGCCAGCGGCTGGCCGAGTTCTTCGAGCCGGCGCTTGAGGATTCGATCACGCTGCAGCAGCGCACCGATCATGGCTGCCGGAAAACCGAGAGGCTGTACGCCGATGTCGACCGAAGCGGCGTTCCGGGGCAGTGCGTAGCGCGCGAAATACTCCTCGCCGGCCGCGGCGGGACCGGTACAGAAAAGCCAGAGCAGGAGCAGTCCGCTCCAGTCGCGCAGCCTCGTCATCCGGTTTCCTCGTGGCCGGCAAGGAGTTGCCGCGCGGCCTCGAAGTCGAATTTCTGCGCTGCTGCCCGCGCTGCTTGCAGCAGCGGTTCCCAGTCGCTATTCGGCAGTTCCGCAAGACAGCTTTCGATCGCCGTGACGCTGCCGCCATCCGCGTCCTGCAGCAGGCGCAGCAGGGTTGCCACCGAGGCGGGCACCGGTCCGGTCGGTTTTGCTCCCGGTGGCGGTCTGGCCGCTAGGCGGGTCGCCTGCCGAGGGATGGATTTGGCGAGCGCCGCCTGGATGCCGGCACTCATCGCCTCGATCGACTGTGCCAGTTGCCGGCGCAGCGCATGGCCCGCCGGACTGTTCGCCTCGCCGGCCCGCAGTGCCTGCTCGAGCGCCTCGGCCAGAGCTTGCAGTTCGCGCATGCCGAGCGTACCGACGCGACCCTTGAAGGCATGCATCGCCTGTCTCGCCGACTCGCTCGCACCACCGGCCAGCAGGGTGTCGATGGTCGCGGCGAAGCCGGCCGATTCGTCGACGAATTCCCGCAGCCAGTGACGGTAACGGGCGCGGTTGCCGGCGAATCGTTGCAGTGCCGTAGCGCTGTCGAGGCCGCCGATTGCCGCCCACTCGTTCTCGCCAGCGTCGACTGCGGTGGTCGCAAGTGGCGCCGCCGTGCTCGGGGTCACCCCCTGCACAGCCAGCCAGCGCGTCAGCAGTGCAAAAAAAGCCGGTAGTGAAAACGGTTTGCCGAGATGATCGTTCATGCCTCCGGCCAGGTACACTTCTTTCTCGTGCACCATCGTGTGCGCCGTCATGGCGACGATCGGCAGCGTGGCGAAACCCGGCAGCGCACGGATTCGACGGGTGGCCGCAAGGCCGTCGAGAACCGGCATCTGGATGTCCATCAACACCAGGTCGAAAGCCTGCGCGCCAGCCTCGCGGAGAATGTCCACCGCCTGCTGGCCGTTCTCGGCGAAACGCGGCACGATGCCGACGCTGCCCAGCAGTTCGAAGACCAGCTCGCGATTGAGCGGCTGATCATCGACTACCAGCACCCGCGCTGCCGGATAATGCGCCGGCGGGCCAGCGGCAACGGCCGGGTCTTCGCCGGTCGGACACTCGCTGGCAGTCGTCACACCCAGGCGCAGGCGGACGCGGAAGCAAGTGCCCTGGCCCGGCTGGCTGCTGACTTCGATCGAACCCTGCATGCCCTCGGCGAGTTGCTTGCAGATCGCCAGGCCCAGGCCGGTGCCGCCGTGCTTGCGGGTGATCGACGGGTCGGCCTGGACGAACGGCTGGTAGATGCGGGCGATCTCGCTCTCGCTCATGCCGATTCCCGAATCCTCGACCTCGATCAGCAGCCCGACCTGCTGATCGTCGAGGTCCTCGATGGCGACGCGCACCACGACCCGGCCGGTTTCGGTGAACTTGAGCGAGTTGTTGAGCAGATTGAGCAGGATCTGTTCGATGCGCAGCGGGTCGCCGACCAGCCATTCGGGAAGTCGCTCGTCGATCCGGCTTTCGAGATTCAAGCCCTTTTCGAGGGCATGGTGTCCGATCACCGACAAGGCTCGCGCGACGGTCTTCCGGAGGCTGAACGGGGTATTTTCCAGGCGCATCTCGCCGGCCGCGATCTTGGTCAGATCGAGCAGATCGTTGATGATCGCCAGCAGCGTCTGGCCGGCGTCCCTGATCTTTTCCAGGTATTCGCGCTGGCGGGAGGCGTCGTTGTGGTTCAGCGCCAGCGCCGAGAGTCCGATGACCGCGTTGAGCGGTGTGCGCAGTTCATGGCTGACGTTGGCGAGAAAGGCGTTCTTGACCCGGTCGGCGATTTTCGCCGCTTCCAGTGCCGCCTGCAGGGCGCGGTTTTGCAGGTAGAGGCGAAGAAACACTTGCGTCTTGGCGCGCAGCAACTGGTCCTTGATCGGCTTGGTCAGATAATCGGTGGCGCCCGTCCGGTAGCCATGGATGCGATCCTCCGGGCTGTTGTGGGCGGCGGTGATGAAGATCACCGGCGTATCGACGGTCCGCGGATTGGCGGACAGTCGTTCGCAGACCTCGAAGCCGTCCATCTCGGGCATCTGCACGTCGAGGAGGATCAGTGCGAATTCCTCTTCGAGGGTGATCGCCAGCGCGTCGAAACCGTTGCTGGCCTCGACGATCGTCGCCTCGATACCCCTGAGGGCAGTGCGGATCGCCAGGCGGTTGGCAGCCAGGTCATCGACGACGAGGATCTTCGGAACGCCGTTCATTTCGACCCCGCCATGGATTTTCGGAAAACCCGCAGTTCGGGCTGCAGCGGCACCCAGGTACGCTCCCGGTCGAGGATCGATTCGGTGCTGCCGAGGACCAGGAAGCCGCCGCGCTGCAGGCTGCGTTCGAACAGGTCGAGGGCCCGTGCCTGCAGCGCCGCGCCGAAGTAGATCAGGACGTTGCGGCAGATCAGCAACTGCGTTTCCAGGAAGGCATCATCGGTGACCAGGTTATGCTCGACGAATTCAATCGCTTGCAGGATCTCTGCACGAATGGCCATGGTCTCATCGCCGTCATGGCCAGGGGCATCGAAATAATCGTCGAGGCTGGCGCGGCCGCCAGCCGCCAGATAGTTGGCCCGCCACTGCGCGAACTGGTTCGCCAGCCAGCGGCCGCGGCGCGCGATCCTGAGCAGGTCGGCGTTGATGTCGGTGGTGATCAGCCGCGCCTTGAACGACAGACCACATTCGTGCAGCAGGATGGCGAGCGAATAGCTTTCCTGGCCATAGCCACAGCCGACCTGCCAGATGTTGATGCGCGGGAAGCTGTCGAGTTCCGGCATCACCTGTTCGCGGAGATACTTCCACACCGGTGGATCGCGGAAGAATTCGGATACCGGCACCGATAATGTGTTGATCACGGTCTGTGCCACCTGCTCGTCGTGCAGCAGAGCCGGCAGCAATTCAACCAGGCTGCCGATCTGGAAGGTATCGACCAACTGCCTGAGCCGGCGGATCAATGAGGCGCGGTCGTAACCGCTAAAATCGTAGCCATAGCGCTCGCGCAGCAGCAAGAGCAGCAGGTCGGCCTCGATGGCCTCGATTGGGCGCGCGGATTCTCTTTTCAGAGCCATTTTTCGAGCAACTGCAAAAGGCGGTCGATATCGACCGGTTTGGCGAGGTAATCGCTGGCGCCGGCGGCGAGGCAGAGCTCGACGTCGCCGGGCATTGCCTTGGCGGTGACGGCGATGATCGGGATCTGGCCGGAGCTGCCGCCGCGCATTCTCCGGATCAGTTCGTAGCCATCCATGCCGGGCATCATGATGTCGGTCAGGACCGCAGCGAACTGGCCGGTGGCCATCATTTCCATCGCCTGTGCGCCGCTGCCGGCGACGCTGACGGCAAAGCCGCGAGCGCGCAGTGCTTTCGACAGCGCCGACTGGTTGCGAACGTCGTCATCGACGATCAGCAGCGCTTCGTGCCGCGCCCTTGCGGCCGCCGGTGCGGCGTCGGATTCCATCGTCTGCCGGGCGACCGCGAGCAGGACTTCCTCGCGCAGGCGCGAGCTTGCCTGGCCGTTGAGCCGTCCCTTGGAGATTACCGCGTCGGCGTGCGCATGCAGCCGCAGCAGTTCGGCGTCGTCGAGGTCGCGTGCCGAGTAGACCACCACCGGCGGTGGCTGTGGCGTGGCGGCAGCTTGTTCGAGCCATTCGAAGCCGCTCATGTCGGGCAGCATCAGGTCGAGGATGACAGCATCGTAACGCGTGGCGGCGATTGCCGCCAGACCGTCGCTGCCATTGTGTACCTGACTGAGTTCGATGTTCGTCTCCTTGAACAGGACGCGCACCGCCTGGCTGCTCGCCTGATCGTCTTCGATCAGCAGCACCTGCCGCTGGCGGGCGGACTGGGCGGCTGGCACCGGCGAGCGGTCGAGCATGTCGCGGAGTGCGGCCAGCACTGCGTTGCGGGTGATCGGCTTGCGGATGTAGCCGGCAGCGCCGAGTGCCGCTGCCTCGCCGGTGTCGGCCGCACCGGAGATGATGTACACGGGAATGTCGGCGCTGTCCGGGTTGGACTTCATCCGGCGCAGGACCTCGAGGCCCGGGATGCCGGGCAGACCGAGGTCGAGCAGCACGCCGGCCGGGCGCTCGGCGGCGATCAGTTCGAGCGCCTTTTCCCCGCTATTCACCGCCAGTACGGCGTAGCCGAGCGTTTCGATCAGGCGGGTGACGAGCATCACCAGGTGGCCATCGTCTTCGACGACCAGGATCAGCGTGTGGCGGTCGGCGGTGGCCGGCCGCGCGGCCACCGCCGGTGCTGCAGGTGCTGCAGGTGCTGCAGGTACGGGAGGACTGCTGCCGCAAGAGACGATATCCGGCAGGTGTACCGAGAAGCGGCTGCCGCTGCCGGGTGTGCTCTCGATGTCGATGCGGCCGCCCAGCAGTGCGACGAGTTGGCGGCTGATCGCCAGACCCAGGCCGGAACCGCCGTACTTGCGTGCGCTGCTGCCATCGACCTGCTGGAAGGCATTGAAGATGCGTTCGATCTGGTCGGCTGCAATGCCGATGCCGCTGTCGATGATGTCGAAACGCAGTCCCCTGTCCTCGGCACACAGCACGAGCCGCACCGACCCCCGGTCGGTGAACTTGATGGCGTTCGACAACAGGTTGGTCAGGATCTGGGTCAGCAAGCGGCGGTCGCTGTGGATCATGGGTACTGCGGTGGCTTCGACTTCGATCGAGAATGCAATCGACTTCTTGGCGGCGAGCGGCTCGAACAGGCGGCGCAGGTAAAGGAGGATCTCGGAGACCGGAAAATCCCTGATCAGCATTTCGACCTTGCCGGCCTCGATTCTCGACAGGTCGAGAATGTCATTGATCAGTGACAGGAGCTGGCTGCCGCTCTCATGGATGACGCTCGCCGACTCGACTTCATCGTCATCGAGATGGCCGGTCGCATTCTCGGCGAGATGCTTGGCCAGGATCAGGATGCTGTTCAGCGGGGTGCGCAGTTCATGCGACATGTTGGCCAGGAACTGCGATTTGTAACGGTTGGCCTGCGCGAGTTCGCGCGCCCGCGTCTCGGCCTCGCTGCGGCCGAGTTCGAGTTGCCGGCCCTGCGCTTCCAGACGGCGGTTCTTCTCTGCCAGTTCCTCCTGCCGCACCCGCAGTTCCTCCTGAGTGCCGCGCAGGGTCGCATTCTGTGCCTTGAGTTCGTCGGACTGGGCACGCATTTCGTCGCTCAGCGCCAGCATTTCGCTGTTCCTGTCGGCAAGTTCCGCCTTCTGCTGGCCCAGGAGCTTGGCCTGCCGGCGACTTTCATCGAGCAGCGCGAGATTGCGCTCGGCGGCTTCGATGTTCGCCAGATGCAGTCCGAGCGGGCCCACCAGGGCCGCCAGAAAAGCGTGCTCATCGGGCGACAGCCGGCGCGTCGCCGCCAGCTCGACGACCGCCAGCGTCTGGTTCTGATGCGTGATCGGGTAAAGCACGAGTTCATCGGGAGGGAACTCGGCCAGTCCGGTGGCGATCATCATCAGACCGCCGCCCACCGGCGCCAGGATCACTGCCTGGCCATCGCGGGCGCACTGGCCGACCAGCGATTCACCGGGCGCGAAGCGGTCCTGCGACTGGCTGCGCCGGGCCAGTCCCTGGGCGCCGGCACGCCGGTAGTGGCCGTCGGCGTCGCGCAGAAAGAGGGTCGCGACGGGAACGTCAAGCTGCCGCCGCAGATGGCCGAGCAGGGTATCGGCCACATCGGCCAGGGTTTCTTCCTGGCTGACGGCGGTGGTCAAGGTGGCGACGTTTTCGTGAATCCAGCGGTCGCGCGCAACCGCCTCGGACATCTTGCGGAAACTTTCCGCCGCCTTGGCCATGTCGCCTATCTCGTCCTGGCGGTCGAGACCGGGAATCGCCGTTTTCTCGCCGCTGGCCAGGCGCACCAGTGCCGTCTGCATTGCCAGCACCGGCTGGAGCAGTCGCCGGCCGCCGACGACCGCGACGGCGGTCGCTGCCCCGGCAATCAGCAGGCCGCTGCCGAGCATCAGCCATTGCAGCGAATACAGGCTGGACAGCGCTTCGTCACGGCTGATCTTGGCGATTACGCCCCAGCGTGGCTGGTCGCCGAGGGCGCCGGCAAAGGGCTGCAACTGGCGGTAGGCGATGAACGAGGGCTGGCTGCGATAATCGAAGAGCTGATCGCTGCCGTCGTTGCCGGCGAGCACGCGGTTGACGGCCTCGGTCTGCAGTTGCCGCTTGAGGACCGAAGATTCCTGGTCGAAAAAAGTGTTGGTCAGCATCCAGCCGCCGCTGCCGACGACAAAGGCTTCACCGCTCTGGCCGAGTCCGGCCTTGAAGTGCATGTGCCGGTCGAGCGGTTCGAAAGCGATCTGCGCCACCAGCGCTCCCAGCGGCTGACCGGTTTCGGGTTCGATGACGGGGATGGCGAGGAACATGGCCGGCCGGTTGCCCGCGGCCGCGTAGTGTTCGGCATCGGTAAAGGCCGGGACGCCGCTGACTGCCTGGCGCAGGGCGATCACCGCCACGCGCGCCAGGCCGGTGTCCTTCCACGGCCCGTTGAACAGGTTGGTCGCAAAATCGTGATCCTTGAGCAGGGAATAGACGACATGGCCCTGCCGGTCCACCAGCAGCATGTCTTTCCAGCCATAGACGGCATGGCGCCTGCGGAAGAACACATCATGCTCGCGGTGCGCCTGTTGGTAGCCACGACGGCAGGGATTGTTGGCGAGACTGGCGGCGTGCGCTGCGTCACTGTCGTACAACTGCTGGAGCTGGCTGTCGGCGCTGGCGCCGCAGGCGGCGAAGGCGGCGGCAAACTGCTGCATGGCCGCGATTACGGCAGGGGCGTTGCCCATGCCGACGATATCATCGCGCATCCGTTCGAAGTGATTGTGAATATCTTCGCGGCGCGCCTCGGCGACCGCCGCCAGCGCCCGTTCGGCGGCGTCCTGTAGAGCATTGCGGGCGACCAGGGTAACGATCGCCAGCAACAGCGAAACGGCAGCGATTGCCGGCAGCACCGTCTGGAGGAGCAGTTTTGAACCCAGTTTCATGTCGGCGCCCCAATCATTGCGGCGAGGATCTGCTTCGCCGCTTCAAAATCGAAACCTTCCGCTTTCGCCAGCGCTGCCTGCAGCGGTGCTTGCCAGTCGCGATCCGGCAGTTCCGCAAGGCAGGCGGCGATGGCCACGGCGCTACCGCCGTCGGAGGCCTCCAGCAGGGGCAGCAGGGCCGCGATCGCGGGCGGCATCGGTCCTTCCGGCCGTGTTGCCGCCGCCGCCGTGACCGGCCTGCCAGAGCCGAGTGCTGCCTGCAAGCTGACGCGCATGCGTTCGATCGACTGTACCAGTTGTAGGCGGATTGCGCTGCCATAATTGCTGTCCGGATGGCTGTCCGGAGTGCCGTCTGTTTCGCCACCAGCTTTGCTGCCTCGTAGAAACTGCTCGAGTGCCGCTGCCAGATCGTGCAGCTCGGTCATGCCGAGCGTCCCGACGCGGCCCTTGAAAGCGTGCACCATCTGCCTTGCCGCCGCGTACTCCCGATCGCGCAGCAGCGCGTCGAGCCTGGCCATGAAGTCCGCCGAATCCCCGACGAATTCGCGCAGCCAGTACCGATAACGCGCTTCATTGCCGGCAAAGCGCTGCCGTGCCGCGCTGGCGTCCAGACCGCCGATCTCTGACAGTTCTCCGTCGCCATCACCACCGCACTCGACACTGGCCACGGGTGCAGTCGGTACCGGCGGGGCCTCGGCGCGATGCGCCAGCCACCTGGCCAGCAGCGCAAAGAAACTTGGCAAGGCGAACGGTTTGCCGAGATGGTCATTCATCCCTTCGTCCAGGTACATCTGCTTTTCGTGTTCCATCGTGTGTGCCGTCATGGCGGCGATCGGCAGCGTCGCAAAACCCGGCAGCGCACGGACCCGGCGCGTTGCCGTGAGGCCGTCGATGACCGGCATCTGGATGTCCATCAGGACCAGATCGAAGGCTTCAGGACCGCACTGGCTGAGGATGTTGATTGCCTCCAGGCCGTTCTCGGCGAAGCGCGGGACAATGCCGACTTGGGCCAGCAAATCGAAGACGATCTCGCGGTTGAGGGGTTGATCATCGACCACCAGAACGCGCGCGTCGTGGTAATGCGTCGGCAGGGCCTGGACTTCCGGCGCCTTGTCGCCGTCGGGAAGGTCGCTTTCGGTTGCCAGGGCAAGTGTCAGACGGACGCCAAAGCATGTGCCTTCGCCCGGCCGGCTCCTGACCTCGATCAAGCCGTGCATGCCTTCGACGAGTTGCTTGCAGATCGCCAGGCCCAGGCCGCTGCCACCGTACTTGCGCGTGATCGACAGGTCGGCCTGGACGAAAGGCCGGTAGATACGGGCGATCTCGCTTTCACTCATGCCGATTCCCGAATCCTCGACCTCGAGCAACAGACCGGCGCGCTGCGCGTCGAGGTATTCGACGATGATGCGTAGGATGATGCCGCCGGTGTCGGTGAATTTGATCGAATTGTTGAGCAGGTTGAGAAGAATCTGTTCGATGCGCAGCGAATCGCCGACCAGCCTTTCGGGAAGCCGTTCGTCGATCTGCGCTTCGAGCCGCAGCTCCTTTTCGGCGGCGCGATGGCTGATGACCGAGAAAACGCGCGCGGCGGTCTGACGGAGGCTGAACGGCTGCGCTTCAAACCTCATCTTGCCGCTTGCGATCCGGGTCAGATCGAGCAGATCGTTGATGATCGACAGCAGCGTCTGGCCAGCATCGCCGACCTTTTCCAGGTACTGGCGCTGGCGGGCGTCGGTGCTGCCCTGCAGGGCCAGTGCCGAGAGCCCGATGACGGCGTTGAGCGGTGTCCGCAATTCGTGGCTGACGTTGGCGAGGAATGCGTCTTTGACCTGGTCGGCGATCTTTGCCGCTTCCAGCGCGCTGGTCAGTTCGGCCGTGCGGCGTTTGACGAGGTCTTCGAGGTGTTCCTGATGTTCTTCGAGTTGGAGCTTGATCTGTCGTTGTTCGGTGACGTCCTGCTTGACTCCGAGAAAGTGGGTGATCGTTCCGTGCTCGTCGACGATCGGCGAGAGCAAGGCTTCTTCCCAGAACAGTTCGCCATTTTTGCGCCGGTTGAGGAGCGTGCCGCGCCATTCGCCGCCCGCGAGCAGCGTGTCCCACATTTCCCGGTAGGATTGCAGCGAGGTCTGGCCGGATTGCAGCAGGCGCGGGTTCTGGCCGATAACCTCATGCCACGAATAACCGCTGGCCTGGACGAAACGCGGATTGACATATTCGATCAGACCTCCGCGACTGGTGATGACGATCGACACCGGGCTCTGCTCGACCGCCTGCAGCAACTTGTGGACTTTTTCCTCGGCGGCCCGGCGTTCGGAAATGTCGGCGAAGATCCAGATGCTTCCCTCGTGTGGATGCGCGGGGTCGATTGCCCGTCCGTTCAGCACGCCCCAGAAAGTCTGGCCGTCCTTGTGTTGCAAGAGAACTTCCTCGCAATGGCTCCTGCCGGCACCGCAGTCGGCGTAGGCGCGCTCGCCGACGGCCTCGAAGATGGCGCGCGAGGCATACAGGCACTCGGTCGATTGCCCGGACAGCTCGCCGGCGCCATAGCCAAAGATTTCCTCGAAGCGGCGATTGCACGAAACCACCCGCCGGTGTTTCAGGTAGGTGATGCCGACCAGCGCGTTTTCCAGGATCGTCTGATGTTCGGCGAGCAATTGCCGGGTCTGCTCGCGCTGCTCGTGTTCGCGGCTGACGTCGAACATCAGCCCGCGCAACCTCGTCGGCTGGCCGTCCTCGGCGATGACCCGAACCCGGTCGTGTAGCCAGATCGTATGTCCGTCGGCGGCGACGAAACGATATTCCAGATCATAGGGCAGCCCTTGCTCGCTGCGACTCGCGCGGTAGGCGCTTGCCCAGGCCCGGTCGTCCGGGTGCAGATGCGCCACCCAGAAGTCGGCCTGTGCCCAGTCGGCAACCGGAAAACCCAGCAGGCGTTCGGCCTGGGAACTGACGAAGGTGAATTGCAGAGTCCGGGCATCGGCCTCCCAGACGATGCCGTCGATCGACTGCACGAGTTCCTCGTGCCGCCTGCTCAGGCGCTGCATTCGCTGGCTCATGCGGGAGGCAAAGACCCTGGCGAGGAGGAACAGCCCGGCCGTGGTCAGCAGCACCGCGATGCTGGTGATCCAGGCGTGTTGCTGCTGGCGGAGCAGCAGTGGCGTGATGTCGAAGCGGATGCTGATGCCGCCACGCACATCGCCGACCCGGTAGTCCATGTCCTGATGGCAGCGCAGGCAAGCGGTCTCGACCAGCAAGGGAGCCATGTAGCGGAATTCGCTCCCATCACCGCTGCGGAGCGTCGCGAAACGTTCCTTCTCGCCGGCCGCGAAACCCGCGAGTGCCGCGCGTTCCCAGTCGTCGGCGGCGTTGTCGGGGTTCTTCAGTTGCAGGCTGGTAATGTGAAAACGGTAGTCGCCATCGCGCGCCGCCAGTTCCGAGATCTCTCGCGTCATCAGCGCCGGATTGCGCAGGGTGTAGGTCTTGCCGTTGGTCGCCGTGATGTCGGGGTCCTGCAGGTACGGATTGCTTTCGATCCCGGCGCGTTTTTCCACATAGACCCCGCCGTGCTCGGCGTTCCATCTCCGGGTCAGGACGATGTCGCGGAAATGCGCGCGTGCGCGCGTGAGCACGAACTCTTCGACCATCGCCTCTTCATTGGCCAGCTCAAGGAAAACCACCGCCATGCCGGCGACGATCAGCAGTAAGCCGATTTGCAGCAGAAAGCGATACTGCAACCATTTCCCGGTCATCCTTTGACGCGTATTCAAAGCGGATTCGAACGCCAGCGTGCCAAGGCTGTAGCCAGTTGGCGATCCGAGGTTTCGACGTGATCAATCAGCCAACGCTTGATGAACCCGGCAATCGCCGCGGCGCTGACGATGCCCTCGTTCATTTCTTCGATCTGGGCACGGACCTCGTCGAACAGGTGTACATGTTCCTTCTGGTGGCGGGCCGAAAATTCGTAGTGGATATCCAGCATCAGTTGTTCTTCGCGGGCGAAGTGATCCCGGGTGAGGGTTTCGAGTTCAACCAGCACGGCCTGGGTGGCAAGCCGGTCAGAGCGCTCGCTCGCCTCCTGCAGGCGATTGAGCAGGCCGACCATGGCGCGATGATCGTTGTCAATCTCGGTGTGCCCGATTTCCAGTGCTGCGCTCCATACCAGTGATGCCATGGTGTCATCTGTCCAATAAGTTTGCGGATAAACGCCTGGTCGCTTGGTCTGCAACCGGCTGTTGCGGCCGTTTTCGCGGATCTTTCCCGCCATTTCGTGCAATTCATTGATCAACAAGATGATAATTACATTGGCGGGCATTTGGATGGAAAAAATCCTGGAAAAGTTCGGTTCAGTTTGCCGATCGGATGGTAAACATCGGCGTACCCTCTGTTGAAGGATGACCCCTGACGATGCCCGAATTCTCGACAGACTCGGGAAAGCACTCGGCTGCCAGCGGGCGGCTGAAGAAATATCCCTGGTAGTAGTCGCAGCCGTGCTCTTCGAGAAAGGCCAGCTGTTCTGCCGTCTCGACGCCTTCGGCAACCACCGAGAGGGACAGCGAATGCGCCATGGCGATGATCGTCGCGGCGATCTCGGCATCGCTGGTGTCGGTGATGACGTCACGGATGAAACTCCGGTCGATCTTCAGCTTGTCGATCGTGAAGCGCTTGAGGTAGCTGAGCGAGGAATAACCGGTACCGAAATCGTCGATCGACAGGCGCACACCGAGCGCACGAATGCGATTGAGGATGGCGACGGCCCGCTCGCCATGCTCGATGAGGATGCCCTCGGTGATCTCCAGTTCGAGAAAGCGGGCGTCGAGACCACTGTCCGCCAGGGTCTGGCGAAGCAGTTCCGGGACATCCTGCAAAAAGAACTGTCGCGGCGAAATATTGACGGCGATGGTCCGCAGCGCACGCCCGGCGTCGAGCCAGGCCCGCATCTGCCGGCACGCCGTCGCCAGTACCCAGGCGCCGATCGGTGCAATCAGTCCACAGTCCTCGGCGACCGGAATGAAGTGGATCGGTGCAATCATTCCCTGCTCGGGATCGTACCAGCGCAGCAGTGCTTCCGCGCCGATCACCGCGCCGCTGCGGGCCTCGATCAGCGGCTGGTAATGCAGGAGCAGATGGCCGAGGTCGATCGCCCGCCGCAGGCGCGATTCCAGGTGCATGCGTTCGAGGGTGCGTTTGGTCAGCGCTTCGGTGTAGAAGCAGAAGGTCTTGCCTCCCTGCGCCTTGGCCAGATTGACGGCGGTATCGGCGTTGCGCAGCAGCAGCGCCGGATCGCTGCCGTCGTCGGGCGAGATGCTGATGCCGACACTGGCGCTGAGGTAGATCTCGTCGCTGCCGGCGATCCGGAAAGGCGCCTCGAGCGCCTTGAGCAGGTCACTGGCGACGACGGCGGCATCGGCTGCGACCTCGATTTCTTCCATCAGCACCGCGAATTCGTCGCCATGCACCCGCACCAGCGTGTCCTCGTCGCGTAGCCGCAACTTGAAGCGTTCAGTGACCGCGACCAGCAGCACATCGCCGAACTCGTGCCCGAACGAGTCGTTGATGTTCTTGAAGAGGTCAAGGTCAAAGATCAGGAGCGCCATCTTGTGATGGTGACGCTGCGCCCTTGCGAGAGCGTGCTCGAAGCGGATGTTCAGCAGGCTGCGGTTGGGCAGCTTGGTCAGGGTGTCGTGGTAGGCAACGAATTCGGCGTGTGCCTCGGCGTTGCGCAGGCGGCTGATGTCGGTGAATACCCCGATGTAGCGTTCGATCTGCCCATACTCGTTGTGCACCGCGCTGATCGTCAGCCATTGCGGGTAGGTTTCGCCGGTCTTGCGGCGGTTGCAGAGTTCACCCTGCCAGAAGCCGGTGCTCGTCAGTTCGTTCCAGACCATGCGGTAGAACGCCTCGTCATGATGTCCGGACTTGAGGATGCCGGCATTCTGGCCGATGGCTTCCTCGCTGGTGTAACCGGTGATTTGCGTGAAGGCGTGATTGACGGCCAGGATGCGGGCGCTGGCGTCGGTAATGGCCACGCCGTCGCGCGTCAGTTCGAACACCTTGGCCGCTTGCCGCAAGGATTCCTCGCTGCGCCGGATCGCAGTGATGTCGTCGACGATCACGGCGAACCGCCCGATTTCCGGGCAGTAGGCGGTGACCCGGTAATAACGTTCGAGTTCGGCGCTGAAATCGTCGAACTGCTGACTGTCGCCGGTCAGCGCGACCTCACCGTAGCGCTCTATCCACTGCGGTTCAAGCTGCGGCAGCACTTCGCGAACCCGCCGGCCGACGAGCCTGCTCCTGGAGAGGCCGGTAATCGCCTCGAATGCCGGGTTGACGTCGATGAAGCGATAATCGCAGGGCTGGCCTTCGCCATCGAGGAGGATCTCATGCAGCGCAAACCCCGAGGGCAGGGCATCGAACAGCTTGCGCAGGCCTCGCTCGTCGATTGTCTGGCGGGCTGTCTGGTCGATCATTGGGTGGGATGCCTTGACAGGATCGCTGCCAATATGGACTGAGGGCATGATTTCTTCCTGTGGAGATCAGTCGGTCCTTGCGCCTTCACTGTCGCCCGGCAATGCCGGTTCAGAAACGCTCGAAGTCGTGGACGGCCGCTGCCTCGGCGGCGACGCGGAGCGCTGCCCTGGGGCGTGCGGGTACCGCCCGCTGGGCGGCCGGGGCGGCGCGGCGCGCCGTCGGGGCGTGGCGGCCCTGCTCCGCGAGCCGGAAGAAAGTCATCAGCTCCTGCAGTTGC
>NZ_JDST02000043.1:0-19656 GCF_000584975.1 Candidatus Accumulibacter cognatus
CTTCTCAACGCGGTTCAGTTCCGGGCTGTCAGGTGGCAGAAAGTGAAGCGTGAGTCCCTTCTGCTTCAGGAAAGCCAGCACGGGCTGGATTTCCTTCGCTTTGTGGATGGAAGCATTGTCGAGAATCACCGTCAGTGGTCTGCCGACGCTTTCCAGAAGGAGGCCCAGGAAACCTCCAAGGAGCGCCGCGGTCGTGGTCTCCCAGAACTTGGCCGTGAACAACTCCCCCCTCGAGATCAACGCGGCCAGCACATTCAGGCGCTTTCCGCGCTCGGCCGGCATGAGATGAACCTTTCCTTTTTCTGTCCAGGCGCTCCGGTTGGGCTGCGCCTGCGCAAAGCCCGCTTCATCCAGGTAGGCCAGCGCCCTTTCACCAAGCTTGGATTTTTCAACCCATTCCTCGATTTCCGCCTGAACCTCCCGAAATGTGGCTTCGTCTCGTATTTTTAGGCTGTGCCGGCTCCTTTTCCAAACGTAACCCTTCTCTTTCAAGGCGCTCTGCACCAGCCACACCGACACCTGTACACCCTGTTCCTCTGACAGGCGGCTTCTCAACTGAGGGGCCGTATAGGCTTCGCCCTGTACCCAGGCGCAGAGCACCTGCTTGTGAGCTTCCGACAGTTTGCGCGGGGCGCCACTGCGCGGCAGGTCGCGCAGTCCGGCGAAGCCTCGAACCAGCCACGCGTCCCTGTGGCAGGCCACGGTTTCCTGGTGGATCTTTTGCTGGGTCACGACAGCGTCGATCGACAGTCCCTGATCGAGGAGAAGTACGGTCTGTGCTCGCCGACGTTCGCGCCAGTCGCTGCTGCGCTCCTCTATCTGCGTGAGTTGGCCGCGTTCCTCGTCGGTGAGCGTCAGCGTCTTGGCTTTGCGGGACAGGGCGAGGCTTCCGGGAGGTTGGGTGCCTGGAGGTTGGGTGGCAAGTATACCCGCATAAGTCGGATGAATTATCCGGAAGCGCTTACTACTTATGGGGTGGATGGGTGCTGTAGTACGGGTGGTTGGTTCATCGATGTCCTGAACCTGGTGGGTGGGGGCGGCCTGCAACGCACCCTCAACACGGGCTTGAGTGATCTGCATACCCAGGCGTTCGTGGACCTTCCCGAACCGGGGTCGCTCTCTGCAGGCGCTGGGCTTGCTCGGCATGGGTCTAAGGCAGCGCAGGAAGTCTTGATCGCTTCGGTCATCAAAAAGACCCCGCTGAAGCGGGGTCTTTTTTGGGCGCACGCACGCCGGCCTCAGGGCTTCAACGCCAGAGGGTCTTGATCAATGAGCAAGGCCAGGAAGTGGGGTTTCAGGGCATAAGGGCTCATCAACACAGGGGCGGAATAGGAAATGATCAGGATCATAGCCCAAGCAGCGCCCTGTCGTCGCCACCCCAGGGTGAAGGGGGTGCGAATAAACGTGTTCGTCGAAGTCCATTGTTCGATGGAAAAGGGTTGATATTGGTGATTGCCCCCGCGAGGGGGAGGGGCGTCTGTCGGTACCTCCCAACACATCTCGGGGCCATGATTTTGCAGGTCGCGAAGCAGGATTCCTCAGAGAGTGTCGATGAAGTCGGTCGGCAAGCTGACCGATTCCGTTCACAGCCAGATGCTCGATGTGCCGCTGTGCCAGGCGCTGGCGCTATCTGCCGGGAAGGCGAGGACCGCCGGATGAACCGAACGCGGTCTGGCAAGCCAGGTTATCGGAGTGTCGGATTTTTTTACACCTTGAGACCGCAGAACCTGGCCGGTCTTCACCGGGAGTTGCTCAATCTACTTAATTAATTGGACTATATTTTGTTTTCAGAGATATGGTCCAGAAATTGCTTGCTCGCTGGCATCGGGGGAACCGATTTTTTGATCCGGTGATAAGGAGACAATGATGATGCAAAAGACGACAAAGACTTGCGTACTTCTCGCTGGACTGGCCATTGCCTGGGCCAGCGCTCCAGCGAATTCTGCAATCCTCTACGGAACCACCGGCGTGGGCAGTGCGATCAGCACGCTGGTGAAAATTGATCCTGTCACGGGCGCGGTGACCACCATCGGCTCGGTCGGCTTCAGCGTCAACGGCCTGACTTGGGATGCAAGCACCAACACCCTGTACGGATCGGCCAGGAATGACGTCGGCTTGCTCAAAATCGATACGGCGACCGGAGCAGGTTCGCTCGTGGCCGGGAGTTTCGACAGCCCGGCGAGTGGCTGTTCTAGCCGCAATGTGCTGTTGGCTGCCAGTTCAGGCGGATCTTTGTTCGGTTGGTGCGATCCGTCCTCGGATGACCTGATGTCCATCGACAAGGTGACCGGCAAGGCGACCGTGGTGGGCGAATCCGGGGTGGGTACAGGTCTCCATGGCTTGGCTTTCGACAATAGCGACACCCTTTACATGCACAACTTCGACGGTTCGTATTACACGATGAATACGGCGACGGGTTTGGCAACTTTCCAGGGGTCAACTGGTTTGACTGCTCACCACGGTGATTTCAACCCCGATGACAACTTCTACTATGGGGTGGCAGGGTCCGGGGTCATCGATGTCCTGGACCTGGTGGGAGGCGGCGGCCTGCAAGGAACCCTCAGCACCGGCTTGGGTGATCTGCATACCCTGGCGTTCGTGGACCTTCCCGAACCGGGGTCGCTCTCTCTCCTGGCGCTGGGCTTGCTCGGAATGGGGCTGTGGCAGCGCAGGAAAAAATCTTGATCGCTTCGGTCATCGAAAAGACCCCGCTCAGGCGGGGTCTTTTTTTGGGCGAATGGACGCTGCCGGCCTCAGGGCTTCAACGCCCGAGGGTCTTGATCAGGGGCCTTGATTGATTGGATCAAAGTGGAAGAGAGGCGGCAGTCCCTGACCTGGTGGCTGACAGCGGCGACAGCGGTGTGACATAATCCCTGCACTTGCCTGCCGATGCGGGCCGAACTTCATCGGATGATCCATCAATGCCGCAGACCTTGTACGAAAAACTTTGGCAGGACCACGTCGTCCATCAGGAAGCCGACGGGACCGCGCTGATCTATATCGATCGCCATCTGGTGCACGAAGTGACCAGCCCACAGGCCTTTGAGGGCCTTCAGCTGGCTGGCCGCAAGCCCTGGCGAACTTCTTCGATCGTCGCCACTGCCGATCACAACACGCCAACCGATCACTGGGATCGGGGCATCGAGGATCCCGTCTCGCGCCTGCAGGTCGAAACGCTGGACGCCAACATTCGGGCAGTCGGTGCGCTCGCCTATTTCCCGTTCAAGGATCCGCGCCAGGGAATCGTTCATGTCATCGGCCCGGAAAGTGGTGCGACCTTGCCGGGCATGACGGTCGTTTGCGGCGACTCGCACACCAGCACGCATGGCGCATTCGCGTGCATGGCGCACGGCATTGGCACCTCCGAGGTCGAACATGTGTTGGCCACACAGTGCCTGCTCCAGAAGCCGTCGAAAACCATGCTCGTGCAGGTGGACGGGAGGCTCGCCAAGGGGGTGACAGCGAAAGACGTGGCGCTGGCAATCATTGGTCAGATCGGTACTGCTGGTGGTACCGGTTATGCCATCGAGTTTGCCGGGAGCACGATCCGCAGCTTGTCGATGGAAGGCCGGATGACGCTTTGCAACATGGCCATCGAAGCCGGCGCACGCCTGGGTCTGGTGGCGGTCGACGAGGTCACCATCCATTATCTGCGTGGGCGTCCCTTTGCGCCAAAGGGAGCGCAGTGGGAACAGGCCGTCGCCATTTGGCGCGGCCTGCACAGCGATGCCGACGCTCGCTTTGATCGAGTTATCGAGATTGCGGCCACGGGTATTCGGCCGCAGGTGACCTGGGGGACTTCGCCGGAAATGGTGGTGCCGGTTGATGACTGCGTGCCGGATCCGGCCAATGAAGCAGATCCCGTCAGGCGTGAAGGCATGGAACGGGCGTTGCGCTACATGGGCTTGCGCCCCAGGCAGCCAATCAGGGAGATCAGACTCGACAAAATCTTCATCGGTTCGTGTACCAATTCTCGTATCGAGGACTTGCGGGCTGCCGCTGCGGTGGTTCAGGGCCGAACCATTGCCAGCAACATCCGGCTGGCTCTGGTGGTTCCGGGTTCGGGACTGGTCAAACAGCAGGCGGAGCAAGAAGGTTTGGACGAGATTTTTCTCGCTGCCGGTTTCGAGTGGCGAGAGCCCGGCTGTTCGATGTGTCTGGCGATGAATGCCGACCGCCTCGAGGCGGGTGAACGTTGTGCATCGACCTCGAACCGAAACTTCGAAGGGCGCCAGGGAGCGGGCGGGCGAACCCATCTGGTGAGTCCGGAAATGGCCGCTGCCGCGGCCATCGCCGGACATTTCTGTGATGTTGGCGATCTACTGGGTGGCGAGTAGACGATATGAACAGTCTGACCTGGAGGCTGCTGGTGATCGTTTCACTGAACTCGCTGTTGGCCTGCAACACGATACAAGGGCTGGGCAGAGATATTGAAAAAGGCGGCCAGGCCATCGAACGGGCTGCCAGGTAGGGCGCTCTGACAAGGAGGAGCATGAACAAGTTCGTTTGCCTCGAAGGATTGGTGGCGCCCCTCGATCGGGCCAATGTCGACACCGACGCCATTATTCCCAAGCAGTTTTTGAAGTCGATCAAACGTTCGGGTTTTGGCCCGAATCTGTTCGACGAATGGCGTTATCTCGATGTCGGCGAGCCTGGCAAGGAAGACTCGGTGCGGTTGCCCAACCCGGATTTCGTTCTCAATCAGCCCCGCTATCAGGGGGCGCAAATCCTGCTGACGCGCCAGAACTTCGGTTGCGGCAGTTCGCGAGAACATGCGCCCTGGGCGTTGCTCGACTTCGGCTTTCGCGCGCTGATTGGCGAGAGCTTTGCCGACATCTTTTACAACAACTGCTTCAAGAACGGTATTCTGCCGATCGTGTTGCCGGCCGCCGAAATCGATGCCCTGTTTGTGCTGGTCGAGGCCAATCCGGGCTGTCGGCTGCGGGTTGATCTCGAGCAGCAACAGGTGCGTCGTCCGGATGGCAAGCTGCTGCCGTTTGCCGTGGACTCTTTCCGGCGTGAATGCCTGCTTAACGGCTGGGATGATATCGGGCTGACTTTGCGCCATGCCGATCTGATCAGGGCTTTTGAAGATCAACGACGTATCGAGCAGCCCTGGTTGTTCGCCTGAGGAATCGGAAATGAAGATTTGTGTTCTTCCCGGAGACGGGATCGGCCCGGAAATCATCGCCGAAGCGGTGCGTGTTCTGCAGGCGCTCGAACTTGGTTGCGAGATGGAGGAAGGACTGCTCGGCGGATGCGCTGTTGATACGACCGGTGAACCCTACCCGCAGGCGACGCAAGCGCTGGCTCAGCAGGCCGACGCGGTGTTGCTCGGCGCCGTCGGTGGCCCGCAATGGGACAGCCTGCCGCGCGCGCAACGTCCGGAGCGAGGTCTGCTCGGCATTCGCCAGCAACTGGGCCTTTTTGCCAATCTGCGCCCGGCCGTCCTTTATCCGGAACTGGCCAATGCTTCGTCACTCAAACCCGAGGTGGTGGCCGGCCTGGACATCCTGATCGTTCGTGAGTTGACGGGCGACATTTATTTCGGGCAACCGCGCGGCATCGATAGGCGTGTACTGGATGGTCGGCAGGAACGTTTCGCATTCAACACCATGCATTACAGCGAAAGCGAGATTCGCCGCATCGTACGAATTGCTTTCGAGGCAGCACGCAAGCGCAACCGGAAGCTGTGCTCGGTCGACAAGATGAACGTGCTCGAGACCACCCAGCTTTGGCGTGACGTGGCCAGTGAAACAGCGGCCGAGTATCCTGATGTCGAACTCAGCCACATGCTGGTCGACAATGCGGCGATGCAACTGGTGCGTAAACCTTTACAGTTCGACGTGCTGGTTACGGGTAACCTGTTCGGCGATATCCTGTCCGATGAAGCAGCGATGCTCACCGGTTCGATCGGCATGCTGCCGTCGGCTTCACTGGATGCGAACAACAAGGGCTTGTACGAGCCTTGTCACGGTTCGGCTCCGGATATCGCCGGTCGCGGTCTGGCCAATCCCCTGGCGACGATTCTCTCGGCAGCCATGATGTTGCGTTACACCTTTGCGCAGGAGTCAGCGGCCTTGCGTATTGAAAATGCGGTCAGGAAAGTGCTTGCGCAGGGTTACCGGACGGCTGACATACACGAGCCAGGGATGCAGAAGGTCGGTACACGCGCCATGGGCGATGCCGTGCTGGCGGCGCTTTGAATGGATGAGTTGATTGGAGGAACGCACGAATGAGGAAGCTTGGCCTGGTGGGATGGCGCGGCATGGTGGGATCGGTCCTGATGCAGCGGATGCTTGAAGAGGGTGATTTCGAACAGGTCGATCCGCTCTATTTCTCGACTTCATCAGTCGGAAGCAAGGCACCCGTGCTGGCCGGCAAGGATGCCGGAATCTTGCAGGACGCGATGTCAATCGAGGCTCTGAGCCGGATGGACCTGATCATCACCTGTCAGGGGGGCGACTACACCAAGGAAATTTTCCCTCGGCTGCGTGCCACCGGCTGGCAGGGTCACTGGATCGATGCGGCGTCCACCCTGCGCATGCACGACGACGCGGTGATCATTCTCGACCCGGTGAACCTCGACGTGATCAAGAACGCACTGGCCAGGGGCGGTCGTAACTGGATCGGCGGCAACTGCACGGTTTCGCTGATGCTGATGGGCATTGGTGGCCTGTTACGGCAGGATCTCGTGGAATGGGTCAGCGCCATGACCTATCAGGCAGCGTCCGGGGCCGGGGCACAGAACATGCGCGAACTGCTGGAACAGATGGGTGCGCTGCATGACGCAGTACGGGCAGAACTGGCCGATCCGGCTTCGGCGATTCTCGAGATTGATCGCAAGGTTGCACAGAGCATGCGCTCGCCGGATTTCCCGACCCGGAACTTCCGCAATACTGCTCTGGCCGGCAGCCTGATACCGTGGATCGATGTGCCGGTCGAGGGCGGTCAGTCGAAGGAGGAGTGGAAGGGGGGGGCCGAATGCAACAAGATCCTCGGTCGTCCGGCCTTTCGCACTCCGGGCAGCATTCCGGTCGATGGTCTGTGCGTGCGTATCGGCGCGATGCGTTGTCATGCGCAGGGTTTGACCATCAAGCTCAAGCGCGATGTGCCGTTGACTGAGCTGAGCGAGATCATTGCACAGGCCAATCCATGGGTGAAAGTGGTTCCCAATGAACGCGAGATTACCGAGCGGGAGCTGACGCCGGCCGCGGTCACCGGAACCCTGACCATCCCGGTGGGGCGTTTGCACAAGCTGGCAATGGGGCCGGAATATCTTGGCGCTTTCACGGTGGGGGACCAGTTGCTCTGGGGTGCGGCCGAGCCGCTTCGCCGAATGCTCCGTATTTTGATCGATGACTGATTGCATGACCGGGTACTGGAACCCGGTTTTTCGCTTTGTCGAGGCTTTTGAAACAGAAGAATGTTTAGCTTGCATGGCTAAGTTCATGATGTTATTTTAATTGTCGATGTGGACGCTCAGGGATGCGCCGTGGCCAAGAAAATGAATGACACAACCGCTAATTTCCGACTAAAAGCCTCGGCATGGGCAGTCGCATCGTCCCTGGCGCTGGCGGCTTTTCCATTGGCCAGTGAAGCTGCCGGGCTTGGCAAGATCACCGTATTCTCCGCTCTCGGCCAGCCGTTACGTGCCGAGATGGAGGTCTTCGCAACCCGCGAGGAACTCTCGGGAATGAAGGCACAACTCGCTTCTCAGGAGGCCTTCAAACAAGCGGGCGTGGAGTATGCTCCGGCTTTGTCCGGAGTGACTCTGAGCCTCGACAAGCGCCCGAACGGCCAGCCGATCATCAGATTGACGTCAACCCGGCCGATCAACGAACCCTTCGTTGATTTGCTGCTTGAACTCAACTGGCCAACCGGTCGCCTGATTCGCGAGTACACCTTTCTGCTCGATCCGCCCGAGTTCGCTGCCAAGGCTGCTGCTGTGGCACCGGCAATCGTCAGGCCGCTTGCGGAGGCCAGGCCGCCGGTGGAAACACGGGCGCTGGAGGAGCGGTCGAGGAGCGCGCCCTCCAGGTTGCGGACCGGCGAGCCGGCGCAGCTGCCTGCGGACGGCACCACCTACGAAGTCAAGCGCGGGGAAACGCTGAGCAGGATCGCGAGTGATCTCCGGCCTGAGGGCGTTTCTCTGGACCAGATGCTGCTCGGGCTCTTCCAAGCCAATCAGAATGCGTTCGACGGTGGCGACATCAACCGTCTGAAGGCGGGCAAGATTCTTTCGATACCGGACAAAGCAACTCTGGAAGCCATTCCGAGGGGCGAGGCCAAGACCATTATTGCACAATCGTCGAACTGGGAGGCTTATCGTCGGAGACTTGCCACTGTTGCCGCGGATGCCCCTGGCAGGGAAGAAGGAGCCAGGCAAGCAGCCGGCAGAATCACCACCAGGGTTGAGGACCGTGCGGGACTTGCTGCCGAACCCAAGGATCAACTGAAAGTATCCAAAACCGATCTTCCCGGTACCAAACCCTTGTCTGCCTCCAAGCGTACAGACGAGGATCTGATTGCCAAGGAAAAGGCGCTCAAGGATGCCAACGAACGCTTGGCAAGCCTGGAAAGGAATGTTGCGGAATTGCAGCGGCTGGTGGAGCTGAAGAGCCAGAACCTGGCGGATCTGGAGCGACAGTCTGCCGCCAAGGCCGTGCCAGCAGCCGAAGTGAAGAAGGCGGAAACCGCCACCCCGTCCGCGCCACTGCCGACTCCGGTGGCTGCGCCTCCAGCTCCAGCAGCCAGAGTGGAACCAGCGCCGGCAGCCACTCCTGCGCTTCCCGCGAAGCCCATGGAATCGCCGGTAGAGGTGAAACCAGCGGAAACCGTGGCCAAGCCCGAGGTCGTCACGCCCATGCCGGAAGCCGCCAAGGCAGAAGTGCCTCCGGTCGCGGCACCGCCCAAGCCGGTCGAGGTACCGAAAGCCAGGCCCGTTCCGCCGCCACCAGAGGAGCCCGGTTTTATTGAATGGTTGCTCAACAGTACAGCCTTCCTGGCAGCAGGGGGTGCCCTCATCGCGCTGCTCGCCGCTTACTGGCTCGCTAAACGTCGTCGCGCCGGTGACGGCGGGATGCCGCCTGATGACAGCAGTACCCTGGCGCCCGTGCAAAACAGCGTCGTACCAAAGTCGGTATTCCACACTACCGGCGGACAGACTGTTGATACTACCCATTCGGCACCGCAAACTGATTTCAGCCAGGCCGGTCCGGGCAGCATTGATACCGATGAAGTTGATCCGGTTGCTGAAGCTGATGTTTACATGGCGTACGGCCGTGACGCCCAAGCCGAGGAGATTCTTCTCGAGGCAAAACAGAAGGATCCCAGACGCTACGCCATCCATCTGAAGCTGCTTGAGATCTATGCGGGCCGCAAGGATCCCGGACCCTTTGGTGTGCTCGCCACTGAACTGTTCAACGCCACCGGCGGGGTCGGTGCGGATTGGGAGAAAGCAGTGGCGATGGGTCTCCAGCTTGATCCCGGGAATCCGCTCTATGGCG
The DNA here is from genome assembly GCF_000584975.1 of Candidatus Accumulibacter cognatus. Lineage (NCBI taxonomy): Bacteria > Pseudomonadati > Pseudomonadota > Betaproteobacteria > Candidatus Accumulibacter > Candidatus Accumulibacter cognatus. The sequence continues at coordinate 9,510 of NZ_JDST02000043.1, forward strand.
CGCCCGGACAGACTGAAGTTCGTCCTGCCGATCCTGCAACTGCCGTCTTCGTTGCCCAGGAAACCTTCCAGAACACACTGACCAAGCCGGAGCTGAGCCAGGCGATGGCTGCTGCCGCGGGCGTAATCGCAGGGCGGGAGGAAGCGGCCTTGGCAGATGAGGCGCAGGAGGTAAGGCCAGAGCCGGTCGCTCTCGCGGATCTGGATTTCGACCTCGGACACAACGAACCCCGTGTAGCGACGCCCGACGTCGCTGACGATGCCTACCTTGAAGCCACGCTCGCCTACCCGAATCCTGCCAAAGGAGACACACTCGATTTTGATCTGGCTGCTTCCCTGCCGAATGCTCAGCTGCCTCCGGAGGAAGACATGCACGAGGTGCAACTGGTGGATGACGCCAGTTCGCTGGAGGTCACCATGCTGGTGGCTTCAGAATCGCAGCCGGGTGCCGGCCTTGATTTCGAGTTTGATCTGGGAGCCGATCTGTCTGAGGAAGCGACCGCAGATGAACGGACGCTGGCGCAAGCCCAGCCGGAACAGATCCTCGACATCGGATCAGCGGGTACCGAAGCGCTGGAGTTCGACATCGCGCTGACGGATTCTACCGTCCTCGGTGACGCCATGCAGCGTGCGGCATTTGACATGTCGGCGATCAACCTTGATCTGGCCAGCGACGATGCAGCCAGGGAGGCTCCCACGACGGTCGGCAGCGGTGCAAGCGATTCCTCCTTTGAGGAGGAGGAGGATACCCTGGTCAATCCTGGTTTTTCGATGGAAGTGACCGATACCGGGGTAGACTCGCCATTTGGTTCGCTGGTCGATATGACGATGGCTCCCGACATCACCTCCAGCGAAGAGGTGGCTACCAAGATCGACCTTGCCAAAGCCTATCAGGAAATGGGCGACCTGGAAGGGGCGCGTGAACTCTTGCAGGAAGTCGTCAATGAGGGCGATGCGGCACAGCGGGAAGTGGCGCTGAGTCTCCTTGGCGGGATACGCGAGTAAGCGGACATCAAAAAAATTCTCCGTGCTTCCGTGCCTGGTTTGCCGAGGCCCGGAGCCTTCTGAAGTTCGGAGAACTTACTGAGAACGATTAATGGATACGCAGAAATACGCGCAGGGTTTCATCGAGCGCCAACGAGGAGCCTACGAACAGGTGAATGGGTCACTGATCGACATAGCGGAAAGCGCAAAACGCGATTTCGTACAACAGTTGGAAAAGAAGTACTCCAACCCTCCACTGGGAATCTGGCTAGATAATTCAATCACGATACAGGGGCGGCCGGGTGGCATTAAGAGTTCCACATCGCTTGCACGCAAGCTCGAGGAGAAATTTAGCGACGCGAACGAAGTTTTCTGGAATTATGTGAGAAGCGACGACATATCGCAGGCGGATAGCATTGTCACGCAAACTGTCCGCGACATTGTTGGCCTGGAAGTGAGATTGCCGTGCGGCCGGTTCGTTGAGGATTTTGCGAAATTAATTTCTGAGGCCGCACGGACAAGAACATCGCTAGCACCCGAAACGCCTGACGCAACAGGCGCCAAATCCTCAGGCTACCGAGGGCAAAATATCAAGATCCGCGTTGGCGTACTAAGTGGCGAGATCCAAGTCAAGACTCATCTCACTAAGGCTTGGGACTACTATTCGCACGACTTGTTTTACAAGAAAGAGATAATTGATGAGATCACACACCAGCGGTTAGGGGGGCGACTTAGCACATTGTCAACCTTACTTTCCGTGTGTGAAGAGTTAAGCGATGAGGTGATTGCCGAGCTGCTCGATCGCTTCGGTAATAAAAGCTCTCTGTTGGGTTAGTCAAAAATGGAAACCCCAAAGGTCGTTACGTTTGGTCGCACACTAATGGATATTGTTATTAAGCCGTTAGTGGAGCTGCCCCCAAAGCATCGTGCCGAGGAGATTAGCTTCGCAAAGAACGTTCCTGGTGGCTCTGCCGTCAACACAGCCATTGCATTGCACCAGCTTCACTGCCCGGCCGTCGTTGTGTCGGCAATCGGAAAGGATGTCCTGGGGTCTGCCCTGAGAGATGAAATCGAGGGACTTGGGGTACGGACTCATTTCGTAGTCTCGGAAGGGAAACAAACATCATTTTGTCTCGTCGCGCTAGATCCCGATGGTGGGGCGCGATACCTGTACACTGTCGGAGCCGATTGCCTTTTGGACAGCACGATTTTTTGCCAAGAGAAGGTTGTCAAGTTTCTCAAGGCGCCGTCCACAAAGCATGTGCATTTCGGAGGAGTAAACCTGCTACACGGACTCGAGCCACAGGCTTTTGCGGATTCCGTCAAAAAAATGAAATCGACGTATCCGCACCTTACGATCTCAATGGACTTGTCCAAAGTCCTAGTATACGGCACTGCTAATCAGGCTGCTGTTGGCAAAGCGGATGTTGTGTTTGGCACACAAGATGAGGCTGCAGCTCTGATTGGCGAGGGGAAGTTAAGCCTTCAAAGGCTCGGCGCCTCTATCCTTGATTTGGGGGCCCGTGTTTTTTTCCTAAAGCTAGGCAACATGGGTTCAGCAGTGTTTTCTCACAATCGCCCAGAAGCACAGATAATCCAGACACGTAATGTAAGTGCTACGGCTAACAATTTGAACGGCCCCGGCGATGTTTACGCCGCCAGCATCATCCGCAACATTTGTCAATGCGGTGGTCGCGACGACGCAATGAACGCGCCCCCAGAACGATGGGCGGAGTGGGGTCAAGAAGCGACCAGTTATGCGTTGGACTACATCACCAGAAAACTTGTCTCGTGGGAAGCTGCTAATCCCCTTAAACCATACACCGGTGCTGAAAGATGGACCACGACTACAGTGCGATCAAAGATTTTCGACAACGATGAAGGCAACAGCAGCATACGCAAGGGATGAGGTTGATCTGGCCAAACGCAAAATCACCACTTGGAGCGACTTTTCTAGGCTCGGTGAGTCCGTGACCGTACTAACTAAGGGATCTTTTGACATCCTGCACTCCGGCCATATCTCTCTCATGACCTACTGCGATAGGTTGCGGAAGGGGGCCGGAGGAGGAGCCGTGGTGGTTGTGGTGGAATCAGATCACAGCGTGCGCGCACGGAAGGGTGACAAGCGGCCCATCCAGGACGAGTCGCACCGATCACTTCAGCTTGCACTGCTTCCGACAGTGCAGCGGGTGATAGTCGCATCCTCCGCGGACCTTGGTCTAATTCTCGAGGCGACGGCACCACGGTATTACGTGAAAGGCGGCGATACTGCGGTCGGTAATACAGTTCTTGGGGAGCCGGAAAAGCTTTTCCTTGACAAAACCAGGAATATGGAATTGGAATATCTCGGGCCAAGAACGGAAGTGGTCGTCTTCCTGGATGACGGCAGAATATCGACATCCAGCCTACTGGCGAAAATTCACGCTACCGATGGATAGTGTCACTAGAGAATTTTTCGAACGTAGCGACTTTAATAAGAGCACGCTGACAAATGGAGCGATCACGCCTCAGACTCAATACGATATTGCCAAGCGCATAGATGCAATCCTGTCGGATAAAAGGCCATTCCTGGAAACTTGCTGTGGAGGCGGTTGGCTCTCCGCGCGGCTTTGTGAACTGAACCCGAGGCGAATAGCCATCTTGATGGATGTTTCAGTTCACCAGGCTCGCCTTGCGCGCACACTTCATCCTATGTCACGAGCTGTACTGGTCGGCGACGCAACTAATATTCCATTGAGGGCTGATACAGTGGGGGCGGTGCTGTGTTCATTTGCGGTTCATCTCTTCACACGCGAACAGCTTCGAGAAGTGGCTTTACAAACTAGCCGGGTTTGTGCTGATGAATCGGCGGTGGTCATAATCACGTTCCTGAAGCCCGATATTGGGCAAAGCCTGTTTGACCAGTTTGTCGAAGGGTACGCGGACGCGGACCGTGCAAGGTATTTCGATTTCGATGAGATCTCTCAAGCGCTTGCATTTGGCGGTTGGAGTCCAGTAGTTAGCGAGCGAATTCATTTCGATGACAGTATTACTGTGCGAGATTTTTGCGAAATGCTCTATTCTCGGCCATTTTCTACTTTCCAACTGCTCCGTCAGTTGAACGGTGAGGAGTGGTTGTCGGCGCAGATTGAAAGCGCGGCCAATCGTGCACGGCTGTGTACGCACGACGGCATTCTGCGCAACGAGCGCGCACTTAGTCTTCTAGTATTTCGTAAAGGTTAACAAGTACGATGGATACAGCAAAGGCCAGAGTCCTTACATACAATGTCCTTGGATACTCGATGGATGAATGCCAATCAGATCTCGACGAACGTAAGGCCGAGATTACTTTGCATTGTGAGGATGCGGGGATTGACGTGGCCTTGCTCCAGGAAATCAAGACCGTTTATGCAAAGGGAGATCAGGTTTGGCACGAGTGCGAGCGTCCGTGGCGAATGAGCAAGATATATGGGGACAACTCATACTTTATCTACGCCGATCAGCGTGGACCAAGCAAGAACGGCGAGGGCATTGCATCGCGCTGGCAACTCCGCCAGGTCGATTTTGGACCGCTTCCAATGGGACTCTTTGGCCGGGCGTACGTTATGGCTACGATTGAGTTGCAGGGTCTGCCGTTGCGTCTCTTGACCTTTCACTTGGAACCCCCGGCGATTGGGCGGATGATTACCCAATACCGGGCAACGACGTCTTCACAGGATGCGGTGCGGCGAACGCAGTTGCAATACTTGGCCAGGCTCATTGAGTCACGCAATGACGATGTCCCGCTAGTAGTTGGCGGCGATTTTAACATCGACGGGATGACGCCAGAACTGCAGGCCTGGGCCCGGAACCTGGGGCTTCGCGCTGTTTTTGCGGATGGCGCCGGACATGGTAGTTCTCGCAAGACCTTTGCGACTCATCGTAGTCCATCGTTCGATTGTGGGCGCGAGATGCGTTTGGACCATCTCTTCGTCAGAGGCAGCCGCTCCTTTGACATGACGGTTGAGACAGAAGGGATGTTTCTTGCCTCGCCGGTAGCAGCAGAAAATAGGTACTTCTATGGATATCTCTCAGATCATGTGGGACTCTTTGCAGATTTGAAAATTACTGCTCGTTGAGTTCCGGCGACCCCATCGTAACCAATCACCTCCATAGCCGGTGTTTAACATCCCAAAAAAACCTAGCAGCCTGTCGGACTTAGGAATCCTATATATGCCATAAGAAAGCCATTGATTGTTAGCACTTATTGTGAACGATCTGGGCGGTTAGAAGTGTTCTGAGCAAGAACTTTCGGCGCAAATAGCCCCAAAATTTACGTTTGGCATATTTGGGAGCGCCGCGAGGATCGCCTGTCTATTACAAGTATATGTTTTTCCATCGGAAGTATCTTTTCGGAAAGTCCGACAGGCTGCTAGGCTCTTTATGTGTCTCGGACGGCTGAAGATTTGCGCGGGGGCAGGCCGCCATTCCGATAGAATTTTGGGTTGTTAAGTGGTCCTAGAAAAGTCTTCCGACATTCCAGCAGCGATCCGAGGAGAAATTCAACCCTGTGATTGTCGGAGAACTTATCCGAGACCGCTTAGCGGGCGTCCGGTCGTAGGTATCCTCAGGACAATCAGTTGTTCCCCTGACACGAAAGGTCGGAAGCTGCCGTGCATCCAAGCACCTGTCTGGTCGTCTGGCTCCTGGTTTTGGTGGCCATTCAAGGTCTCGATGGCTACCTGCTGATGGCTGCCCTGCTGATCTTGCCGCTCTTCGGAGGACGGGCTCTGCGACATTGCGGGCAACTCATTCGGGGTGCGCGCTGGCTGTTGCTGTCAGTGTTTGTCATCCTTGCCTGGGGCAGTGCTGGCGACCCCGCATGGACCGGCGCGATGGCACCCAGTCACGAGGGGCTGGTGGATGCCTCGACGCATGTCGGACGTTTGCTGCTGGTGTTGATGGCGGTCGCGGTGCTGCGTGAGCGGATGCCCATCGCCGATCTGCTGACTGCCACACATCGCCTGCTCGAGCCGCTTCGTCGCTGCGGACTTGATGCTGATCGTGGTCTTGTTCGGCTGTGGTTGGTTTTGCACTATCTTGAGACGATGCCGCGGCCACGCGACTGGCGCCAGCTGCTCGAACTGCCGGCAGGGGGTCACTGCGAGGCATTCGAACTCACCGACCGCCAACTCTCCAGCCGGGACTACTGGATCATGATTGTTGCCGTTGCAGGGATCCTCACGCTCGTCTGCTATTGGCAGGCGTGAGGAATGCGAATTGCTCTGGCAGTCGAGTACGACGGTGGCGGTTTTCGCGGCTGGCAGAAGCAGCCGGGTGGGGGGACTGTTCAGGATGCCCTGCAGGATGCCTTGCAGCAGTTTGCCATGATGCCGGTACAGGTGGTTTGCGCCGGGCGTACCGATGCAGGTGTGCATGCGACCGGGCAGGTGGTGCATTTCGATACCGATCTTGATCGATCAATGTATGCCTGGGTGCGCGGAGCCAACACGTTCCTGCCGGCGGCGGTGGCCGTTCGTTGGGCGCAGGCCGTCGCTGGCGATTTTCATGCGCGCTCTTCGGCGTATGCCCGACATTACCGCTACCTGCTGATCAACCGGCCACATCGGACTGGTGCCTGGCACGGCCGAGTAGGTTGGTATCATCATCCGCTCAACCTGGCGAAGATGCAGGCGGCGGCGGAGAAGTTGCTCGGCGAGCGCGATTTTTCCGCTTTCCGTGCGGCCGAATGCCAAGCCAAATCGCCGGTGAAAATCATGCACCGAGCCGATATACGACGTTTCAACGATTTGCTGGTCTTTGATTTCGAGGCTTCCGCCTTCCTTCACCACATGGTGCGTAACCTGGTCGGCAGTCTGGTTGAAGTAGGTCAGGGCAAGCATCCGCCGGAATGGATCGCCGAGTTGCTGGCGAGGGGAGATCGCCGTCTGGCTGCACCGACCTTTGCTGCTGCCGGTTTGTATCTCACCACTGTCAGGTATCTACCGCACTGGGGTTTGCCGAGCAGCGATGGGACGCTGTTTCTGCCCTGCGGCCTGAACCTTTGAGGAAGAGCAGACCATCCTGCCGATGCAAGTACGTAGAACGGTCATGGCTGGAAGAACGAAACGGGCGGTTTTGTTGACGGAAGATCAGCGAACGATGCTGACGAAACTTGCGGGATCGAGGACGGCGTCGGTACGCGAGGTGGAACGCGCCAAGGTGCTGCTGGGTTACGCCAACGGGCGTCGATCAGTGACGTGATGCGGCGTGATGGCGTCGGACGCCCGATGATCTACCAATGCATCGACAAGGCCTAGGCCTTGGTGGGGGGAGGCTGGGTTGAAGGATGCCTATCCTCGTCCTTGGAAACCAGAGATCACGGATGAAGCCAAAGCTTGGGTCGTGCATATTGCCTGTACCAAGCCGAAGGATCATGGGCTGGCGGCCGAACTGTGAACGATTTTGGCGCTCGCGGGGTTTATCTCGGAACGTGCCGAGGCGGCGGGGTATCCCCGTGTCAACAGCGATTGAAAGCTGGCTCGGTTTTTGCTTTGCGACCGACTGATTCGTGCGGGGTTGGCATCGACAACGAGGTGGCGGCTGAATCTGGAATTTCGTTTGACATGGCAGTGGCTCCGATTGGTTGATCCGCACTGTCGAAAAACTGCCGGGTCAGTAAACGCAAAAAGCCACAACTCAGGGAGTCATGGCTTTCGATATCAGCGGCTGGAAGCAGCGCGTTTTCTGGCGCGTCGCGACTACGGTGCCATGCGCCGCAGTGTGATGCTAACTGGGTACCGCGGCTGGGCCAAGCAGTGAAAAAATTTTGGCTTTACGCATCGCCGGGCCAGGTTGTTTCAGTTTTCTTGGTATGCACGTTCAATTAACGCCTTGGCCTTTTCTAAGTCAGAGAGCTTGCGCAGCCATACCTCTAGGTCACCCGTCCCCCAATGGCCGATATTGGTTACGTCACGGGAAAATCCTTGCTCCAGTTCTACTGTCGTCGGGTCTAGCTTCAACGTCATGAAGATATGCGGATCGTGCTTCGATATCAGGGACATGCAGATGAAGTTTTTTAGACGGCGAAAAGCAACGTAAAGCTTCAGCGGCTTCTCGATGATGTCGTCCCCCTGGGCGAGAACGAAACTTCGCGTCTGCTCGAAAAGTGCCAATAGTTCGGGCGACGCGGTTGCGATTTGATCCGCATGCGTCTTCATGGCCAGAGTCGAAGCAGCTGGGGCCTTGGTCAGCTTATCACTGCTAGGGACATCGCTCTCGTATACGGTCTGGATACTCGCGGCACTTATACCGTTCACCAGTTCAAGCAAGAGCAAGTCATCGCCAAAGAGCTTGTAACGAATCAGCTCGATATTACGATTGATCTGTGCCACGGCATGTTCGTCGTACCGGGTGAAATCTGCTGCAATGCATAGAAGCCGCGTACCACTCCATTCGATCTTGTCCGCCTCCTCTTTGCCGAGCTTGTCCATCACCAGCAATCGAAAGTCGGCTTTATGGTCGAGAAGCCAGTCCAGATAGAACAATCCTTGGTTGATGACGTTTTCGTTGCTGTGGCGCTTGTACTCAATGATGACCGGACAGCCGTTCTCGTCTAACCCCAATGAGTCAATTCGGCCCCGATGCTTGGCACCGGTTTTGTACTCGGAAGCGAGGAATCGGACACCGAGAAATGTGTCCATTTGAGATTCGATCAGCTTCTGGAGAGTCTTTTCAATAGGTGCTGACTTACCCGCCAGCTCAGAGGCACTGGAATTCGAGTAGCGGAAGAGTTTTATGTCGCTCATATGCAAACTACGCCTCAAAGACTCTGGAGTTCGGCATGCCAGGCAGACATGCGTGCCAATTCTTGCAACGCCGCTGCCAAGATTCGATGTACTTCGTGATGTGGCTCGGCGTTCTGGAGCAAAAATTCTTCAATGAATTTGCATCGATTCTTAGACCAACCCGCACGAGCAAGCTGAGAATTGATGATCTCCATTCGCGTTTGTGATTCATTTCTCCCCTGCTGTGCCATTGCGACCCCTGGTAACACTCTGAAGATAAGCGCGGTTTCAACGCGCTTGGACTTCAATATTCTTCGATATTTTCGCGGGCAATGATATCAACATGGAGTGAGCGATCAACCTTGATTCCAGTAGCCTTCAAAATCGAAGGACAACTGCCGCTGATGCCGGATAGCCAGCAGATAAATCGCACCGCCGATCTGCGCGTAGAGCAGCAGGTAATCCTTGAGCACGTATTCGCGCAGCGCCTCCGGATCCGTGGTCAGCGCTAACAACTTTGCGCGTAGCGTCGCCAAGGCATTGGTAGTCTCGACGGAGCGCGGCTGCCGGAGCATGAACGGCCTGCCCATATCGGGGAAGCGTTCAAGGTTGGGAATCACCATTTCCAGCAGTTCATCGAGCAGACCATCGTAGGCCTGGGGCGCTTCGGTGTCGGTCAGGAAGCGCTTGATCTCTTCTAGATTGCGCTCGAAGTTGGCAGTGAATTTGACGACGGGCTTTTTCGCCACGCGCAGCACCTGAACCGTCAGGCGCTACGCTTGCGTTTCAGGGCGGTGATGGCGCTGCGGGCATCTTTGACCTTGCCGGCAGCCACATCATCGAGGCCTTTGCCAGTCTCGTCGATCAGCAGCAAGTGGATACGCTCGCGCTCCAACTGGTGGTAGTAGTCCAGCCGTTGCGCATCGATCAGGGCGATATAGCTTTCCCCATTCTTGGTGATGATTTTCTCGGCACCGCCTTTGACCTCTTCGGCCAGCTCAGAGAAGTTGGCGCGGGCGTGCGAGAGGGGGATAACGTCGCTTGCAGCAATTCCCATGGTTGCCTCCTCGGCTGCACAGGATGTGCAGTATTTTGTACATCATACGCTTAGGCGGCCGGGGGCGAAAGTGAAACCTGCGAGGAGTGTCGGGGCGCATAGTCGGGGAAACAACGGAATGCAGACTCGCCGGGAGGGGTGGCCAAGGAATGGGGGCTGGTCGAGCAGACCCTGCGTCATGGGGGGAAGGCAGCGGCGAAGGGGGCGCCCAACGGGGTGGGCAACCGGAGGATGACGCCCGAAGAGAGGAAACTGCCGCGGCTGCAAGCCGAGGGCGGGCGACTCAAGCGGGCGCTTGAAATCGTAATGAAAGCGGCGGCGTCCTTCACGAAGGATGCCTGGTGAAGTCCGCCTGGATTGAC
>NZ_JDST02000044.1:0-42653 GCF_000584975.1 Candidatus Accumulibacter cognatus
TTTGCGGAGATCACCTTAAGCAGAAAATTTACCATCTATCATTCGTTCTATCAGAACACTAAGGATTTCACCTCTCATGCCCTGGAAACACTGGTCCGCCGAGCGCATCGGAATCGCCCTGGCCGTTCTTGCTGCGTTTGGGTTTTCGTTCAAGGCGATCTTCGTCAAGCTGGCCTATGCTGCCGCGTCGGTCCATGCGATCACTCTGTTGACGCTGCGGATGAGCTTCACACTCCCGATCGTGCTTTGCGTCAGCCTCTGGGTTGGCCGGTCCACGCCGCGGCTAGCCCGTTCGGACTGGGGACTCCTCATCCTGCTGGGACTGCTCGGCTACTACGGCGCCAGCATCCTGGACTTTGTTGGGCTACAGTACATCTCGGCGGCCCTGGAACGTCTGATCCTGTTCATTTATCCGACGCTGACGGTCCTGATCGGCTGGCTGTTCATGGGTAAACGACTGCAGCGGCGACAAGTGGCCGCACTCGTGCTCTCTTACGCCGGCATCGGATTGGCCTTTGCCCACGATCTCGAGGTCGCTGGCGATGTCCACACGGTACTGATTGGAGCGGCTTTCGTGTTCGGATCGGCCTTGTCCTACGCCATGTATAGCGCCGGCACAGAAACCGCCATCCGGCGACTCGGGGCGATTCGATTCGCCGCTCTGGCGATGACCGTCTCGACCGTCGCAACGCAAATTCACTTTCTGGTGAGCCAGCCCCTCTCTGCACTGGTTCAACCCATGCCGGTGTATCTCTGTGGGATCGGAATGGCGATATTCTCGACAGCATTACCAGTGTTCTGGCAGTCGGCCGCAATTCGCCGGATTGGTTCGGCACAGGCGGTGTTGATCGGTACCCTGGGGCCGGTCCTGACGATATTTTTTGGCTGGGGCTTGCTGGATGAGCCGGTGTCGCTGCCCCAACTGATGGGCGCCGGATTGGTGTTGGCCGGAGTCCTGATGGTTGTGCGCCGGGCGACCACCAGTCACACTGGCAGAGGATACGCAGGCACCGCGCAAAGCGCCAGATCGCAGACTGGATCTGGCGGACTATTGCGGTGAATGTTGGCGGAGTGGACGGGGCTCGAACCCGCGACCCCCGGCGTGACAGGCCGGTATTCTAACCAACTGAACTACCACTCCGTGCTCGTGCTGCTGAATCATTCTTCGGTTGTTTGCGCTCCACAACCGGCATCTGGAGAAGACGTTGCGCTGTGCAAGCTGGGCATTATAGCGAATTTGGCCGGGTGGGCAAGGGGGTGAGCGCAAACTTTCCATCTGTCTCCGCGCGGGCAAAAAGAAGACGACAATGATCACCAGTCCACAACCCACTACAGGCCCTGGCCCAACCGCTGGCGCTGAACTTCCCGGCCTGCTGCTGCGCAATGTCTTCTTCAATGTCTTCTTCTTTTTTCTGGTACTGATGCACGGCCTGCGCCGCCTGCTCCCTCCTTATTGAGCTGATCCGGGTGCACTTGACGTGCGCGGTTGCGACACCGCGCGCATCGCCCGACTCAGACAGCCCGCTCCCATGGCGGCACGGGCCGAAACAGCGTATCGAGTTCGTCGAGAACGACGCGGACCTTGGCCAGTCGGACTCGGCTCGGGGTATAACAGGCGTAGACATGGCGACCGAAGCTGCTCAGCGGCTCATGGTCATCGAGCACCGCGCACAGCCTGCCGTCGGCCAGGTATGAGCCGCAGAGATAGGTGGGCAGGACTGCCATGCCGCGACCCGCGAGAACAGCTTCCAGAACACAATCGACGTTGTTGATGCGAAATCTGCTGTTGACCGGGATGGCCATTTCTTCTCCCTGACGATCGAGCAGCCGCCACACCGCCTTTCCAGAGGGATGCGCATAATCGAAACACTGGTGCCTCGTCAGTTCCGCGGGTGTTGCGGGATGCCCGTAGGTATCGAGATAGGCCGGCGCGGCACAGATCACCCGCTTGACCACGGCCAGGGGTCGGGCGACTGCATCCTCAGGAGGCGTATTGGTCAGGCGCAAGGCCAGATCGATCCGGTCCTCAATCAAGTCGACCAGATCGTCGGTCAACAACAGCTCACAATCAAGTTGTGGATAGCATTCGGTCAAATGCGGCAACAGCGGGGCAATGTACAACCGTCCGAAGGTCAACGAGGCGCTGATGCGGATGATCCCACACGGCACTTCGGTGCCAATCCGGACCGCCAGATCGGCACGGTCAACGACTTCCAGCGCACGCAACGCATGCTGGTAGAAGATTTCGCCCGCCGGTGTCAAGCGTAGTTTGCGTGTCGTTCTCTCGAAGAGACGGACAGCAAAAGCTTGCTCGAGGTCGCCGACCTGCTTGCTGATCTGTGCCCGCGTACAGTCGAGACGACGGGCTGCTGCAGCCATGCTGCCGGTTTCGACAATCTTGACAAAGCTTGCCCAACTGCTCAACCAGATCATTTGTCAATTGTCCGTTGACATCGATGCTTGATTCTACCGCTATTTGTCGCCCAGTTTTGGCACTATAGTTCGTCCGATCCAGTGTCCATTCCGGCCTGGCCAATATTTCTCCACAGGCACCTGCCATGCTGCGTTCGCTCAACCGCCCCGGCGTCATGGCCATCACCCTGGCTGCGGCCGGCATCCTGATGGTGACGATGGGAACGCGCCAGTCCTTCGGGCTGCTCATCGCACCGATCAACGCCACCAGCGGATTGGGGATTGCCACCATCAGCCTGGCACTGGCGATCGGCCAATTTACCTGGGGGGCGATCCAGCCGGTGGCCGGCGCCCTGGCTGACCGTTACGGGCCGCGCGCTGTCCTCACCGGCGGCATCGTCATGCTGGCAATGGGTTGCGCGATTACTCCATACGCCACTTCGGGTTTCGGTCTGGTGGTATCGCTCGGCCTGCTGGCAGCGATCGGTTCAGGCGCCGGGAGCTTTTCAGTGCTGATCGGCGCCGCTGCGCAGCGCCTGCCGCTGGAAGTGCGCGGTACAGCATCGGGAGTGATCAACGCCGGCGGTTCCTTTGGGCAATTCGTCTTCGCTCCGATCCTCCAGAAGGCGATCCAGGCGCTCGGCTGGATGGGCGCGATGTGGGTTCTGGCAGTGATGACCCTGGCGGCGTTGCCCCTGGTGCGGAAGGTCGCCAGCCCGCTGCCGGCCGCGCCGGCCCATGCCGTCGAGCGGGCCGACCAGGGTTTGCGGGCGGCCCTGCGCGAGGCATTCGGCGACAGCAGCTACCTGCTGCTGCATGCCGGCTTCTTCACCTGCGGCTTCCACATCGCATTCCTGGTCACCCATCTGCCGGGCGAGGTCAATCTGTGCGGGCTGCCTCCCGAGGTCGCCAGTTGGTCGCTGGCGATCATTGGCCTGGCCAACATCCTGGGCAGCCTCTATGCCGGTGCCTGTGTCTCCCGCTATCGCAGCAAGTACGTACTGGCGGTCATGTACGGCTCGCGCGCCGTGCTCGTCGCCGCTTACCTGCTGGCGCCGCGCACGGAGCTGACTTTCTACGTCTTCGCTGCCGGTCTCGGGTTTACCTGGCTGGCGACTGTCCCACCGACGGCGGCCATCGTCGGCAAGCTGTTCGGCGTTCGCTATCTGGCCACGCTGTTCGGCATGACCCTGCTGTCGCACCAGATCGGCGGCTTCCTTGGCGCCTGGCTGGGTGGCCTGGTCATTGTCCGTTTCGGCGACTTCGGCTGGATGTGGTACGCCGACATGGCACTGGCCACCGCCGCTGCGCTGATCAACCTGCCGATCCGCGAAGCGCCCATGACCAGGGGGCTTGCTCCGGCCTGAGTGCGGCTTCGAAAAACGTCTTCCTCTTTCATCCTGGATCGCCGACCATGAGCTTACTACGCAGCGACATCACCATCGAACTCCTCAACCAGCAAGGCAGCGAGTACTTACCGGGCTACCTGGGCATCGTGATCCTGTCGCTGGCACCGAACACGCTCAGCAGCCGGATGCCGATCCACAAGCTGCACGTCGCACCCAACGATTTCCTGCATGCGGCCAGCGTCGTCGCGCTGGCCGACACGAGCTGCGGTTACGCGACCATCGCGCATTTGCCGGAAGGCGCACAGTCCTTCACGACCATCGAGCTGAAGAGCAACCATCTCGGCACCGTCAAAGAGGGAAGCGTCGCCTGCACGGCGACCGCCCAACACCTCGGACGCAACACGCAGGTCTGGGATGCGGTGGTAAGCGACGAGGCGAGCGGGCGCAAGCTGGCCCTGTTTCGCTGCACGCAGATGATCCTCTGGCCGAAAGCCGTACACCGGTAGCCCCCGGCACATGGGCTGCCGACAGCTCGGCTCCCTGCATTCCGGCTCATCGCGCATCGCACTTGCCGGAAATATCCAATGAGGCGCTATCGAGATAGCGATGGATCCTGCCTATTGGTGGCCTCAGGGGCGGCTCCTGGCGTTTCGGTCGCGCGGCGAGATTTTTTTCGTCGGCTGAGCGAGGCCTCCCTGGCTGTCGGCCCGCCAACGTCGATAAAGCCATAGCACGGCTCCGGCCGTCAGCAGGAGGCCGCAGCCGCGCGTCAGCGACGCGATCCGGCCATCCAGATGCAGTATGCCCCAGCGACCGAAGATCTCGGTCCAGTCATGATCTCCGCTACCGACCAAGGGGAGTTCCTGAACGCGTGCATCCGCCATGTAGCGGGCAATATTGAAGAGATTTTCTCCCAGCCAGAGCAGGGCTGCCGCCAGACCGACCGGATTGCCGGTGCGACGAAAATGCCAGGCCGCCGCAAGCGGGAAAACGAGCTGAAACAGCGTCCCGCCATAGACGGTCGCCCGCGCGCTGAAAATGCCGACCAGCGGGTGACCGGCTTCGTGCAGGGCCAGGTTGGCGCTGTCGAGCAAAGGCACCCAGCCGTCCCTGCCAAACCAGTGAAAACCCAGGCAGACCGCGCCAAAAACCAGCACGGCAAGCAGCCCACCCAGGGAGACCGGAGCTGCGCCGGGAGTAATCTGGAAATTCTCCCTCTCAACGGGAAGTTTCATGGTTCACACCAGTTGATACCGTCGCCCATCATTGCTTGAACGGTTCAGTACGACAAGAGTCGGCGTGGGCGCCGGCATGCCGGGATTCCGGGATTCCGAGATTCCGCAGTGCAAGCTGGCAGCTTCCGTGGATTCACTGCCCTTCAGGAGCCGTGTAGATCGGAATGCAACGAACCTCGGTCCTGACGGAATTGGCGATGAAACACTCGTCATGGGCCTGGTGGTGCATCTGATCCAATTGCGCGTGTGTTGGCATGCTTGCACCGGAAAATTGCACCTCCGGACGCAAGGTGACCACCGAGATGACCAGTTTGCCGGCTTCGTTCCTCTCCATGATGCCAGTGGCAGCGTCGCAGTAGCGATCGACGCAATACCTTCGCTTCGCTGCGATTGACAGGAACCAAAGCATGTGACAGCTTGCCAGGGACGAGACAAAAGCCTCCTCGGGGTCGACTGCGAAGATGTCGGACATTGGCACCGGCACGACATGCGGAGATGACGACCCCGGGATCTCGACGCCGCCATCGAAGCGCAGAAGATGCCGCCGGCTGTATCTGTTGCCAAGAAAATCCTGCTCTCCACGGAGCCAAAGAACTTCTGCAGTGTATTCCGACATGTATCGCTCTCCAAGGGTTCGGCACCGCAGGTTTGGCTCTGCATGCCTGATGCTTCGAGGCATTCGGAGATCCTGATCGAGACCGGTTTCAGTAGCGGAATCGGGGAAACGTCCCGGCTACTTTCCAGACCTCAGCATACACCCGAAACGCCGCATCGGGATCTCGGGAGCGCGCAGTCGATTGACCGCGCCTGCCGTGATCAGTGATACTCCCTGGCGTAGCACTGAATTTTCCATCTTTGCTGGGCAAGTCATGTCTGCAGCGTGCCTGCTCCTGACTTGCCTGCTCTGCGGAGACGATGATGATGACCTTGATCAATCGCCTGGGGCTCTGGCTGTCCTGCCTTGCCTTTGCCGCCGTTGCGGAAGCCGCAGCGGTGCGCTATTACGAACTGCCGCGCGGGGCACGGCCGCACGACGTGGCGCCCGACCCGAAACCCGGCGGCGCGGTCTGGTACACGGCGCAGGGACAGGGCGCGCTCGGGCGGCTCGACCCAATCAACGGCCAGGTCGAACAGATCGGGCTGGGTGAAGGCTCATCCCCGCACGGCGTGATCGTTGGTCCTGACGGCGCACCCTGGGTCACTGACAGTGGGCTGAACGCCATTGTGCGCGTCGACCCGGCGACCCATGAAGTCAGGCGCTGGCCGCTGCCTGGCACCGCCTACGTCAACCTCAACACCGCGACTTTCGACCGGTCCGGCCGCCTGTGGTTCACCGGCCAGGCAGGGTTCCATGGGCGACTGGACCCGACGACGGGCAAGGTGGACGTATGGAAATCGCCGCGCGGCCGCGGGCCCTACGGCATCGCGACCACACCGTCGGGCGAGGTTTACTACGCTTCGCTCGCCGGCAGCCATATCGCGCGCATCGACCTGACGAGCGGCGAGGCGACTCCGATCGACCCACCGACGCCGAATCAGGGAGCGCGGCGCGTATGGAGCGACTCGACCGGACGTATCTGGGTCAGCGAATGGCAGAGCGGCAACGTCAGCGTGTTTGACCCCGCCACCAGAACCTGGAAAGCCTGGAAACTGCCTGGTACTTCTCCGCGCGCCTATTCGGTGTGGGTGGACGAGCGCGACAAGGTCTGGCTGACCGACTTCACGGCCAATGCCATCGTGCGCTTCGATCCTAAGACCGAAACCTTCGAGAGTTTCCCGAGTAGCGCACGCAGCGCGAGCGTGCGCCAGATGGCGGGCCGCAGCGGCGAGGCCTGGGGCGCAGAATCGGGTGCGGATCGGCTGGTGGTCGTGAGATATTGAGTTCACCCTGGCAACGTTCATCGGTGTTGCTCGTGGGATGGCCCGCAGCCGACACCGTGCTTGTGGTGGCAGCGACGTTCACCGGATATCTTGGGCAGTGGCGGGGATATTCTGTATTCTGAACTCGGCACTGAGGTTGACCGAAATGCCGGACGCGCGTACGGGTTGCCCCGTACGCGCGTCCGGATCAGCGCTGCAAGGTGGCTTCGGCTACATCATCCCGAGAGTCTTCGGCAACCAGGTCGACAGGATCGGTACATAGGTCACCACCACCAGGAAGGCGAGCATCGACAACAGCCACGGCCAGACCGCCACGGTCAGTTCGGTAATCCCCATCTTGGTAATCCCCGATGCGACATAGAGGTTGAGCCCGACCGGCGGATGGCACATACCGACTTCCATGTTCACCACCATCAGGATGCCGAAATGCACCGGGTCAATTCCCAGTTTCATCGCCACCGGAAAGAGAATCGGCGCGAAGATCAGCACGATCGACGAAGGCTCCATGAAATTGCCGGCCAGCAGGAGAATGATATTGACCGCCAGCAGGAAGGCGATCATCCCGAGACCGTGACCGAGCATCCAGTCCGCCAGCGCTTGCGGGATGTTCTCGTTGGTCATGATGAACGAGAAGAGCACGGCGTTGGTGATGATGTACAGGAGCATCGCGGACATGTTCGCCGAGTTCAGCAGCACCCGCGCCACGTCCTTCATCGACAGATCCTTGTAAACGAAGACCGCGACGAAGAAGGCATAGACCGCACTCATCGCGGCTGCTTCGGTCGGCGTGAACATGCCGCTGTAGATGCCGCCCATGACCACCACGATCAGCAACAGCCCCCAGACCGATTCGCGGAAAGCCTTCCAGCGCTCGCCGAGCGTCGCTTTCTGCATGCGCGGGTAGTCGAACTTCCTCGCCCGATACCAGGTGACGCCACCGAGAACCATCGCCAGACCGATCCCCGGAATCACGCCGGCCATGAACAGCGCGCCGACCGAGGTATTGGTCGCCACCGAATACATGACCATGACGATCGACGGCGGGATCAGGATGCCGAGCGCACCGGAGGTGGTGATCACGCCCGCCCCGAACTTGTTCGGGAAACCCGCCTTGACCATCGCCGGCATCAGGATCGACCCGATCGCCACGACGGTCGCCGGCGACGAGCCGGAGACCGCGGCGAACAGGGCACAGGCCAGCACTCCGGCCAGGCCAAGACCACCGTACCAGTGCCCGACCATACTGGTCGCGAACTTGATCATTCGTCGCGCCACCCCGCCGTGCGTCAGGAAGTTGCCGGCCAGGATGAAGAACGGAATGGCCATGATCTCGAACTTCTCGATACCCGTGAAAAGCTTCAGGGCGACCGATTCGAGCGGCACCTGCGTAAACATGAACAGGAAACTGAGAACCGTCAGGCCGAGCGAGATCGAGATCGGCATGCCGGTCAGCATCAGGACCAGCAGGATGATGAAAATGATCGAAGCATTCATGATTGCTTACCTCCCTTGTCCGACGAGTCTTCCGGGTGACGCTTCTTGTAGGTCAGGTCGTGCGGATGCAGGTTGTCCTCCATCTGGAACGCATTGATTTCTTCGGCGATCGTCGTCTCGTCGATACCATCCACGTGCCCGTGGTCATGATGCGGCAGCTCACCGGTCCGGATGAAACTCACCGTGACTTGCAGGAAGCGGAAACACATCAGGCTCGACCCCAGTGGAATGGCGCTGTAAACGATCCACGTCGGCCACTCGAGATCCGGTGTGGTCGGTCCCTCGGGAATATCCACCAGGTCCTTTCCGAGAGCCGTATACAGGGCATAGTGGAAGCCGTTTTCCCAAACGAAGTGTGCGCCGAGCGTGCCGACGATGCCGGTGAACAGTGCGCCGGCGAGCAGGCCGAAAACAACAAACTTGGCGCGCGTCCGACCGGTCATGCGGTTGATCAGCACGTCGACACCGACGTGAATGCCGGTGCGCACACCATAGGCCGCACCAAACTTCGCCATCCAGACGAACATGATGATGCACAGTTCCTGCGCCCAGCCAAAGTTGAGAGACAACAACCAGTCCTGCAAGCCGGGAATCGATATTCCCGACAGGTAGCGATGCACGACGGACGCGAAGATGATCGTCGTCGCCGCCGCCATGAGGAAGGTGATCAGCCATTCCTCGAGATGATCCAGTAGCTTCATGTGGAAAACTCCCCATCTGCCTGAAAAAAAGCCCGTCAGGCGTGGCATCCCAACGGGCTGTCTTTTGTCTTATCCAATGATCAGGGTTTGGTCGGATCGAAACCGGTTTCCTTGTAGACCGCCTGCAGGAGATCCTTGCCGATGCGCGACTCCATCTTCAGATGCACGGGCGCCAGCACTTTCTTGAAAGCCTGCCGCTCTTCCGGGGTCAGCGAATAGACCTGCGTCTTGCCGGTCTTCTTGACTGCTTCCAGATCCTTGTCATTCTGCTCCTTGGCGATCTTGTTGGCGTAAGCGGTCGATTCCTTCATCGCTGCTTCGAGCTGGCCACGCACGTCGGCCGGCAGTCCTTCCCAGAATTTCTTGTTGGCGATCACGGCATAACCGAGGTAGCCGTGTTCGGTCAGTGCCAGATGCTTCTGGACTTCAAACATTTTCTGCGTGTACAGGTTGGAAATCGGGTTCTCGGTACCATCGACCACGCCGGTCTGCAGCGCCTGATAGACTTCGGAGAAAGCCATCACCTGCGGCAAGGCGCTCAAGGCGCGGATTTCCTCTTCGAGCACCTTCGAAGACTGGATGCGCATCTTCTTGCCCTTCAGATCGGCCGGCATCTTGATCGGCGTATTGGCCGAAAACGACTTGAAACCGTTATCCCAGAAGGCCAGACCGGTTACCCCCTTGGGCTCCAGTTTCTTGAGCAGACCCTGACCGATCGGCCCCTGGGTAACCTTGTGCAGTTCGGCATAGTTGTCGAAGATGTAGGGCAGGTCGAAGAGTTCGAATTCCTTGACCCCCAGCGGACCAAACTTGGCCAGGGACGGGGCGAGCATCTGCACGGCGCCGAGCTGCAGTGCTTCCATCTCCTCCTTGTCCTTGTACAGCGTCGAGTTGGCGTATACCTCGACCTTGACCTTGCCTTTGGTGAGTTCGCCGGCGCGTTTGGCGAAGAACTCGGCGGCAAGGCCCTTGGGCGTGTCATGCGCCACGACATGGCTGAACTTGATAACGATCGGCTGTTGCGCGAGGACGCTGAAGGGCGTCGCAGACAGCGCACAGGCAGCCAGACCGAAAAGCAGTTTGGAAAATTTCATTTTTTGTCTCCTCCATGGATAAATGATGTGAAATTGGGTACTACACGTCCTGCAGGTGCCAATATCGCAAGAAACAGCCGGAATGAATATTGTGGAAATCCGTAATACCGGGAAGAATCAGCTGCCGATTGCAGTGAGCGACAGGGTCGCGAACATGGTCCTGAAATCCGCCGATGAGGCCGATGGACGCCGATATTTCGTGGACCTGCCAGCGATGCAAGCAGCGCCATGCTGCCCGGCTCACTTCGCTGGCCGGCGGCCGCGTGCGGATTCAAGATGCTGGCAGAGACGCTCGGCGCCTTCGAGCAGGCGTGGCGTGTGGCGCTGGATCAGGTCGGGCGGGATAAAAAAGAGGTTGCCGCGAGCCACGGCGAGGATCGAGGTCCAGCGGTTCCAGTCGTCCAGCCACTCGGGCCGTGCTTCGTCCATGCCGCTGGCGACGATCACCTCGGGGTTGGCGGCGATGACCGCTTCCACCGTCACCGACGCCGCCATCGTTTCCAGCTTGCCGAAAACGTTGTCGCCGCCGCAAAGCTTTATGACATCGGAGATGATCTGCCGACGGCCGACGGTCATCAGCGGCTGTTTCCAGATCTGGTAGAAAGTGCGTACCGGCGGCAGGCTGCCGTAGCGCTTCTGCAAACCGGCAAGGCGCTGGCGAAAACTCTCGGCAGCGCGGTCGGCGACCGCGCTGCTACCGGCCAGCACACCGAGGCGCTCGATCTCGCCGGCGACATCGGTGAGGCGATTGGGCTGCGACAGATAGATCGGAATCGCGAGCGCGCGCAGTC
The DNA here is from genome assembly GCF_000584975.1 of Candidatus Accumulibacter cognatus. Taxonomy (NCBI): domain Bacteria; kingdom Pseudomonadati; phylum Pseudomonadota; class Betaproteobacteria; genus Candidatus Accumulibacter; species Candidatus Accumulibacter cognatus. The sequence continues at coordinate 10,958 of NZ_JDST02000044.1, forward strand.
GATCGAGGTGCGCCGCGGCATTGCCGCTCTGCCAGGCGATGATCAGGTCCGGCCGCAGCGCGGCCACACGTTCGAGGTCGATCCGCGAATAGCCGCCGATCCTCGCGATCTTGCTCGCCGCCACTGGATACTCACTGTAGTCGACGGTGCCGACGATGCGCTCGCCGGCCCCGGCGGCAAACAGCGTCTCGGTCAGGTGTGGCGCCAGGCTGACGATGCGTTTCGCCGGCTGCGCCAGACGCACCGTGCCCCCACTGTCATCGACGACGCTGATCCCGGCCTGAACGAGCGGGCAGAACGTCAGCAGCCAGACGGCAAGAAGCTGCGGCCAGCGGGCGCCGGGCATGTCAGGGGCTCCAGTTGGCGAGGGCGCTGCCGAGCCGCTGCCATTCGGCCTCGCCGCCAGGCAGGCCAAAGCGGAGCAGACCGTGTGCCGGAAAATGCCGGGTCAGGATTGCCTGCCGAGCCAGGTACTCGAAGAGTGCCGCGGCGTGCGCTGTCGCAACGGTAGCGAACAGCGCGCAGTGGCTCACCTCGCCAATCGGCGCCAGCAAGGTCGCCAGCCGTACCGAGGCCAGGGCCAGATCGCGCCGCGCCTGCGCCTGCCAGGCACCGTCGGCGAGCGCCTGCCGGGCGACGTCACGCGCTGGCCCCGACAAGGGCCAGGGCCCCAATACCTCGCGTAGTCTTGCAAGTTTTTCAGGCGCGCCGAAGACAAAACCGACCCGTGCACCGGCGAGACCAAAGAATTTGCCCAGCGAGCGCAGGACGATCAGATTCGGTGCTGCCGGGCCGCCGGCGAAAGCGGTCACACAATTCTCAGGGTCGGGGTCGCCAAACGCCTCGTCGACGATCAGCCAGCCACCGCGCCGCTGCAGTTGCACGGCGGCTGCGAGCACTTCTGCGGCGGGCAGCGTTCGGCCAGTCGGATTGTTGGGATTGCAGAGCACGATGATCGGCGTTGCGGCAGCCAGTGCGCGCGCCAAAGAGGCGTTCTGCAGGCGGCGCAGCTTGTGGCCAGCACGTTCCCAGGCGTGCGGGTGCTCTTCGTAGATCGGTGTCAGACACGCGACGGCGACCGGTGGAAACAGCGCCGGCAGCCACTGGATCGCCGCTTGCGATCCCGGCAGCGCCAGCAAGCGATCATTGCCGTAGTAGGTCGCTGCCGCTACCGCGAGGCCATCGTCGTCCTCGGGCAGGCGATGCCAGCAGGCCGGGTCGATCGCCGGCAGCGGATACACACCGGGGTTGATACCGGTCGACAGATCCAGCCAGTCGGCCAGCCCACCTTTGCAGAAAGGCGCGTACTGCCGGGCGGCGGCACGCAGGCGACCACCGTGCTCAAGCACGCAGCAGCCCCCAGGCGAGCAGTACCGCCAGCCACAACAGCAGGCTGCGACGAACGAGGGTCAGCGCGCGGGCAATGTCCTCACCACAGGCTGGCCGCCCTTCGCCGAGGCGTGGCCGCTCTTCCAGCCGACCGTGGTAGACCGCCGGACCACCGAGCGCGAGACCCAGACTGCCGGCTCCGGCGGCCATCACCGGGCCGGCGTTCGGGCTTTTCCAGCGCGGCGCCTGTTCTCGCCAACAACGCAAAGCCACGCGCGTGCGCCCGCACATGGCGTAGGACAAAGCGGTCAGACGCGCGGGTACGAGGTTCAGCAGGTCGTCGATGCGCGCGGCAGCGCAGCCGAATTCGTTGAAGCGCTGATTGCGATATCCCCACATCGCGTCGAGCGTGTTCGCCAGACGGAAGAGAACGGCACCCGCTCCGCCCAGCAGCGCGAACCAGAACAGCGCACCGAAAACGGCGTCGTTGCCGTTCTCCAGCGTCGATTCGATGCAGGCCGACGCGACACCGGTGCTGTCGAGCTCTTCGGTCTGGCGCGAAACCATCCAGCCGACGTGCCGGCGTGCCGCGCCAAGATCCCCCTTCGCCAGGTCATCGGCGACACGCCGGGCATGCTCGCCAAGGCTGCATCCACCGAGCGCCAGATAGAGCAGAACGGCGTCGATCAGCGAGCGTGGCAGACCGGGCGGCATCGCCAGAAGGAACAGCAGGGTGATCACGACGCCTGGCAGAACCAGCAGCCCCCAGGCCAGCAAACCGCGCAGGCGGCGCCGTTCGCCGGTATTCAGGGCACGCTCGCAGGCACTCGCCAGCACCCCGAAGCCGACCAGTGGATGCCAGCGCCCCGGCTCGCCGAGCAGCCGGTCGAGTCCAGCGCCGACGATCGCCGCCAGGGGCAGCAATAGCGACGTTGGCATTTCGGTAGCAAGCAGGGATAGGGAAATGACGGTTGGCATGCGACAATCGCGGCGACGAAACTCGGATTCTACGATGAACGAGCCCCCTACCCCCAGCCTGATGGTCCAGGGCTGCACTTCCGATGCCGGCAAGAGCGTGCTGGTGACCGCGCTGTGCCGCATCCTGCATCGCCGAGGCGTTCGCGTCGCGCCCTTCAAACCGCAGAATATGGCGCTCAACTCCGCGGTCACCGTCGATGCCGGCGAGATTGGCCGCGCGCAGGCGCTACAGGCACTCGCTGCCGGCCTGCCGGCGCACTCCGACTTCAATCCGGTGCTGCTCAAACCTGCGACCGACAAGCGCGCGCAGGTGATCATCCACGGCAAGGCACTGCTTGACCTCGATGCGCGCGACTACCACGCCTATAAGCCACGCGCCATGCAGGCGGTACTTGAATCGTGGCAGCGCCTCTGTGCTCAGTACCAGTGCCTGCTCGTCGAAGGTGCCGGCAGCCCGGCCGAGATCAATCTGCGCGACCGGGACATCGCCAACATGGGTTTTGCCGAAGCCGTCGATTGCCCGGTGATCCTGATTGCCGACATCGATCGCGGTGGCGTTTTCGCGCATCTTTGCGGTACCCTCGACCTGCTTTCACCGTCCGAGCAGGCGCGCGTCAAGGGCTTCGTGATCAATCGCTTTCGTGGCGACATCGGCTTGCTCGAGAGCGGCCTGCGCTGGCTCGAAGAACGTACCGGCAAGCCGGTTCTCGGCGTTCTGCCGTATCTGCACGGCCTCTATCTCGATGCCGAGGATGCCGTGCCGCGCACCGTGGGGGAAAAAGCGGCGAGCGGCCTGCGGGTCGTCGCGCCGGTGTATCCGCGCATCTCGAACCATAACGATCTCGACCCGCTGCGTTTTCACCCGGAAGTGGATTTTCGCTTCGTAGGGCCCAATGCGGCACCGCCGCCCTGTGATCTGATCGTGCTGCCCGGTTCAAAGGCGGTACAGGCCGATCTCACCTGGCTGCGTGCGCATGGCTGGGATGGGTTCATTCGTCGCCACCTGCGCTACGGCGGCAAACTGATCGGTATCTGCGGCGGCCTGCAGATGCTCGGCCGCGAACTGCACGATCCGCAGGGGCTTGAAGGCCCGGCCGGCAGCTTGCCGGGACTCGGGTGGCTGGACTATGAAACGCGCCTGGCCTCCGAGAAGACCCTGGAGAATGTCCGTGGTGAACTGCTGCTTCCCGGAGCCGGAGCCGCTGCGGTCGCCGGTTACCGCATCCACATGGGTGTCACCAGCGGCGCTGCACTGGCCCGACCTGCAGCCCTTCTCGCCGGTCAGCCCGATGGCGCACTATCGAACGATGGACAGATTCTCGCGACCTACTGTCACGGCTTGTTCGATTCTCCGCCAGCTTTATCGGCGTTGCTGACCTGGGCCGGATACCGGCCAACCCAGAATTTTGACCCGCGTCAGCGCCGCGAACAGGACATCGACCGCCTCGCAGACGCCGTCGAGCAACATCTGGATCTGCAGCGCCTGAGCGAGTGGCTGCCCACGCAGGGCTGACCCGCACGGGCAACCGCCACGTCGGGTCGCAGGAGACGCCATTCGTCCGCCGCTACTCGTCGCCCTCTTCGCCGCGCACCAGCAGCAGCGAGGTATGCCCCTTGCGTACCAGGCGGTCAGCGACACTGCCGACGAAGAAGCGCTCGATGCCGCGCCGCCCATGCGTACCGACGACCACCAGATCGGCCTGCCATTCGCTCGCCGCGTCGATGAGCATGTCCGAAACATGCTTCTGTTCAGACTCGACGAGCCTGATTTCAGCCTCGATCCCGGCCGCCTGCGCCTCGTTGGCAAGCCGGCCGAGAAACCCCTGCGCACCCAGGCGCATGCGCGCCTCGGTCTTACCAACGCTGTTTGGCAGCATCATCGCCATTTCCCGTTGCGCGAGAATCGTTTCGTCGATCGCGTGGCAGATCGCCAATCGTGCGCCGCCGGCCTTGGCAAGTTCAATCGCTGCCTGCATGACCTGGCTGGTCATGAAACTCTCATCAACGGCGACCATGATTCGCTTGTACATCTCTTGGCTCCTCGTTCGGCAAAATTATCAGACAGGATCAACACATTAACACTGATCTGCTTCCAGCAGAGCAAGCGCCGGCTACTTGAGGGTCAGCGGCAACCCCGCTGCCACCAGCGTCACCCGTTCGCACACTGCCGCCACTCGCTGGTTCAACCGTCCATGCTCGTCGGCAAACAGCCGCGACATTGGCGTTGTCGGCACGATGCCGCAACCGACCTCGTTGGAAACCAGGATGACACGCCCCGGCAGTTTCGGAAGCCGGTCGACCAGTGCTTGCGTCGCACCGGCGAGGCGCTGGCAATGCACCGCCTCGCCGGCTTCTGCCTGGTTTGCCGCTTCGCCGGCAAACAGTAGATTCGACAACCACAGGGTCAGGCAATCGACGAGCAGGCAGACCTCTGGCGCCGCGTGTCGATGCAGGGTAGCGGCCAGTTCGAGCGGTTCGACGACCAGACCCCATTCGGGACAGCGCCGCACCCGATGCTGTTCGATACGCCGTGACATTTCGGCGTCGAGTGCCAACGCCGTCGCCACGTAGATGACACGCAATCCGCTTTCACTGGCCCGGCGTTCGGCCAGAACGCTCTTGCCCGAACGGGCACCACCGATGATCAGTTCTCTCATGCGGCGAAGCTTAGCACGACCGGGGACGCGTATAATCGGCGCCTTGCCTTTCTTCCCGTCTGGCCAGAAAATGCATTTCTCCATCCCACCCACCGCCGTCGTCCCTGAGCTACAGGCCCGCATCGACGGCAAGACCAAACCGCCCGGCTCGCTGGGCCGGCTCGAACGTCTGGCGCTGCAGATCGGGCAGATACAGCAGTCCTTGACACCGAGTCTCGATCATCCTCACCTGCTGGTCTTCGCCGGCGACCACGGCGCGGCAGGCGCCGGTATTTCGGCATTCCCGCAGGAAGTGACCTGGCAGATGGTCGAAAACTTCCTCGCCGGCGGTGCAGCGATCAATGTCTTCGCCCGTCACAACGGCCTGCAACTGCAGGTCATCGACGCCGGCGTCGCGCATGACTTTGGCCCACGCGACACTCTGGTCGACGCCAAGATCGCTTTCGGAACAGGCAACTATCTCGAACAGCCGGCGATGAGCGCGAGCCAGCGCGATACCGCGCTGGCTCGCGGCGCGGCCATCGTCGGTGCGCTGGCCGATCGGGGCTGCCGTGTGGTCGGTTTCGGCGAGATGGGGATCGGCAATACCGCCGCTGCTTCGCTGCTGACGCATTCTCTGACCGGCACGCCGCTGGCCGATTGCGTCGGGCGGGGTACCGGCCTCGACGATTCTGGGCTCGCCCGCAAACAGGCGCTGCTGGCGCAGGCGGTAAAGCGTGCCGCGCTGTCCCCTGGCGCCGACGCGCTGTGCGTACTCGCCGAATTCGGAGGTTTTGAAATCGCGATGATGAGCGGCGCGATGCTCGCCGCTGCCGAGCGCGGTCTGCTGCTGCTGATCGACGGATTCATCGTCACGTCAGCGCTGCTGGTTGCCACCGCCATCGCACCGAATATTCGTGACTATTGTGTCTATTGCCACCGCTCGGCAGAGCCCGGCCATCTTGCACAACTGCGCGCCCTGAATGCCGAACCGCTGCTCGACCTCGGCCTGCGCCTCGGCGAGGGCACTGGCGCTGCACTGGCCTGGCCGCTGGTGCGCGCTGCCGCCGCCTTCCTCAACGAAATGGCCAGTTTCGAGGCCGCCGGCGTCAGTCAGTGAGCAGATCCGAGCAGCAGGCCAGGACCTGAGCAGCCACTCGACGGGGTCTTCTGCGGGATTCAGACAAACTCGATACCGGACTCGTACAGCCCCACGAGATTGATGTTGACTGCGTTCTGCGTGGTTTCGGCCGCCAATACACCCAGGCCGGACGGGGTGAGCACGCCGTTATCGAGCAGGCTGGTGAAGTACGCCAAGGCATCCGGCGGGGGCGCACTGCCAATGACATTGGTGTAAAGGAGGCTGGCCACCGCCTGGTGGCTGGCAGCGGTACCTAGCCTGACGTCGAGCGCCAGCTGCATCAGGCTTTGGTCGGACATGCCGCCGTCGAGTAGACCTAGCGCAATGCCGACATAGGTGCGATTGTGGACCGCAGTCGCACCAAAGACCGCGCCCAGAATCTTGGCGGTCGTGCCGGCATGGCCGTCAATGTCAACCGCCAGATTGTAGTCGGAAAAATGAATGCGTTCGAAATCGTACAGAAGGTCACGACCCTCGCTGCTGGAAGTGTCCTGTACCGACCACCCAGTGCCCGGCACACCCAGGACATAACGGCTGGCAGGGCCACCATAGTTGATGGTGTCGATGCCGTCACCGCCTCCCAGTGTGTCGTTGCCCGCACCGCCGGTCAGCGTGTCGTTGCCGCCAAGACCATAGATCAGGTCGCTGTCCGCACCACCGATCAGCTTGTCGCCGCCGGAGGTGCCGGTGATGTTCGCGACACGCGGGAAAGCGTTGATACTGTAGGCGCCCGTGCCGACATCGAAATCGGAAACGGCGAGGAACATCGTGCCGCTGGTCTGCGCGGTAAACGTGATTTCGGCATTGAGGGAGCCCAGACTGTCGTCGTCGTAGGCGATGGCGGTGCCGTCCGCGTCGAGCAGCACCAGGTAGGGGTCGGTCAGACCGGTACTCCGCAGGTCTACCGAATACTGCACGCCCGCCATCGTGGACAGCGCGAACATGTCGATGTCGCTGGGAACACCAATACTGCCGGTGAGCACGGCGCCACCGCTCACCAGGCGACCGCTGGTGGCCGTCGATCCCAGGTAGTCGTCGACCGGGACCGTGGCGGAAATACTGTAAGTGCCGGTCGCCTCGGCATAGTCGTAGGCCGCCAGATAGTAGGTCCCCGAGGTGGAGGGGGTGTAGTAGATCCGCGAATCCAGCGGCAGCGGACCACCGTCATCGTCGTAGGTGATCAGGTTCACCTCGGGCTGCATTCCGTAGAGCACCAGGAAAGGGTCCACCGCACTGCTGAGCGGGCTGATCATGTCGAAGAGGTAGGTGACACCAGTGCTCAGGTCCACCTTGAACAGGTCACCGTCGTTGCTGCTGTCGATACGGGCGTTGAGTGCCGGACCATTGACGGTGACCATCCCCGTAGTGTTCAAGCTCAATGGATAGTCGTCGGTCGACGTCACGGCAGCGGTGCTGAAGTTCCACGAACTCGTGTCGAAAAGGCCCGCATAGGTGTTGCCCGAGGCATCGCGGAAGGCATTGGCGTCGATATTGACGTAGAAGCTGGTGCCTGCAGGCAGGTTCTCGCCCGGATTGAGGGTGACACGGTTGCCCGCGATACGCACCCCCGCGCTGTCGCTGGCATGGATCTCGCGCACCAGACTGCCGTTGCTGTTGTAGATCCGGAGGCTGCCGCTACCGGCCAGCACCGTTTCGCTGAAGTCCAGCACGAGATCGGCACTGACGCTGACGGCCTGCGTATCGTCGGCTGGCGTCCGGTTGACCAGGGTGGGCGCCACCGAATCGGCGGTCGTGGCCCGCAAGGTGTAGCCGCCGGTGCCGATGCCGTAGTCGACAACGGCCAGGTAGTACGAGCCGGTCGTCAATGCCGTATAGCTGATGCGTGCGTTGCCGGAACCGCCGCTGTCGTCATCGAAGGCCACCTGCGTGATGGTCGGACTGAACAGCACGAGGAAGGGATCGGCTAGGCCACCAGCCTTGCGCTGGAGGTCGAAGGTGTAGTTGACGCCAGCCAGCAACTCGACCCGTAACAGGTCCTGGTCGTTAGGCACTTCGATCGTCCCCGATGCGCTTGCGCCATTGACGACGACCAGCCCAGGGGTGTCGGTGCTGTAAGGATAGTCGTCGGTCACCGTAGTGGCGCTGGTACTGAAGTTCCAGGCACTGGTCGTCATTATGCCGCCATGGGGATTGCCGGCCAGGTCGTGGAAAGCACCTGCATCGACGGTAATGGTGTAGCTGGCGCCAGCTGCCAGATCTGCCGTTGGATTGATCGTCACCGTACTGCCGTCAATCGTGACCTGGCTGGCATCGGTCACCGCAATCGTGCGAAGCTCTCCAAGTGCATCGCGGATATTGAGGTTGCCACTGCCGGTGCGAACACTCTCGTTGAAGACGATCACCAGGTTGGCATTGCGCGCGACGTTACCGCTGTCGTCAGCCGGCGTCAGCGCCACGATCTGTGGAGCACTGCTGTCGGTGCTGCCGGTGTTGAAGTTCCAGCGGGTCGCGCCGCTGATGCCAGCGAAGGGATTGTCGGCGAGGTCGGTCAATGCGCCGGCCGACAGGGTGATGTAGTAACCACGGCTGGCCAGCAGATCGGTGGCAGGGTCGACGATCACGGTGCTGCCATTGATGCGCACCTGTGTCGCATCAACAGCGTTGATGCTGCGCGCCAGGCTGCCGTCGCTGTTGTAGATGCTGATCGTACCGTTGCCGGCCTTGATGGCCTCGTCGAAGCTGAGTACCAGATTTGCACCGACGGCGACGTTGCTGCCGTCGTCCAACGGGTTCAGGCTCACCAGTTGCGGTGCAGTGGTGTCGCTATCGGCAGACAACTGGTCGAGCGTGCGCGTGCTGTCGGCGAACTGAAAACGTTCTACCTCGCTGATCCGGTCGCTGCCGCTGGCCGAGCTGCTGATGGTCAGCACACCGCCGCTACTGCTGATGGTATAGCTGGCGAAACTGCCCTCGAACACCGCTGTGTCGGTACCGGCGCCGCCACGAAGGTCGTCGTTGCCGGTGCCGCCGATCAGCGTATCGTCACCGGCACTGCCGTAGAGCTCGTCATTGCCGGCGGCGCCGCGCAACAGGTTGGCCGTGTCGTTGCCGGTGATCACATCATTGCCACCGCCGCCCTCGGCGTTCTCGATCGTCGCATTGTAGGCGATCGCGATGTTATTGCTCATGTCATTACCTGACGAGAACGCGCCGGCGTGCAGGTCGATGCGGCTGGGCGTCGACCAGCCGCTCAGGTTCAGGGTATCCAGACCGCCCGCGTCGTAGAGAGTCAGGATCGGATGCGCATTGAGGGAGAAGTCATAGATCGCACGGGTGCTGTCGACGATGTTGCTCCCAAAGCCGTAGACCGTGTTGTCCAGCCGCGTACTGGTGGAGGCACCATAAATTGCCTGGATCGCCATGACGTCGTTGAGCATCGGTGTCTGCGCCGAGTAGGTCCGGCCATCGCTGCCAGTCCAGTCGGCCTGCATTACCTCGGACGAGTAATAGGGCGCCGCGTAGCGCGGGCCGAAGTAGGACATCACCGACAGCACCACGCTATCCTGGTACGACGAAGGTGCCCAGTTGCCATTGCCGTTGTAGTCGCCCATGTGGTTGAGGCCCAGCGCATGCCCGAGTTCATGGATGAAAGTATCAAAACCGTAGCCGCCGATCAGCGGCGTGATCAGGTCCGGTTCGGTGTTGTTGAACCAGGCGCTGCCGATTTCCGGGTAGTAGGCGTGGGCGAAGCCGATATTGGAGGTGGTGTAGCCAAACTCGATGTGGGTGGTGCCCGCCGTGCCCTGCACAAAGTTCGGAGAGATCAGATCGTCCCAGGTGACCATCGCCAGGGTCATCATCGACCGCTGATCGGCATCGAATGCACGGAACGCCGCAGCCTCGCCTTGCGAGTACAGACCCGGGGCCGTGTTCGGAAACGAATAGCTGATACTGGCACCGCTCCAGCTCCGACCCGAGTTGAGCTGGTCCAGTACCTGGGCCAAGTTCAAGTTTGCAATGGTCATGATGCCCCCTGTTGTCAGTGATGGGGAAACCAACAAGCAGTGCCGCCTCCCTGGTCACATCGCACATGCCTGCAGAACTTGGGCGGCTCACTGTCACTCTTCGGTAACAGTCTGATTATAATCAATTGATCACCCCTGCGAGGCAGTTTCTGGTGGATGCTTCGGTCTTGCTTGCCAAGATTGGCGTATTTTCAGGAGTGGCTTGCCTGATACAACACGCGAGTGCGTCAGGCTTCTCGAACACCTCAGGACGGTGAAGGCGGCGAGCGCCCAGAGGAAGGAGAGATGCTTGCGCTCCGGGTCGCTGAAAAGGAGTGGCGCGAGCAGCGCGACGAGTCCAGCGATGAGGCCGAGATGCGCGAAGCCGGCGACAACGAGGATCGGTAACCCGAGCCAGGCGCCTGACCAGAAGCCGGCGCGGCTGGCGAGCCACAGTGCAAACAGTGCGCGCACCGGCCTTGCCGGTACAAAGGCGGGGCCGGTAAATTCGAGGATGGCCGTGCGTGCGAAGCCGGCGACTGCAGCGAGCGTGAAGCCGAAGAGCAGTTCGTGCGTGTGCCAGACGAAGGGAGCGCCGGCCACCAGGGGCAAGGGCAGGCCATTTCTCAGGAAGGCAAAGGCGACCCACTGCACGATCAGGCTGGCTGCGGAGAACGTCTTGGCAACACTGTGGTGGTGCCGACGGCAGCAGCGGTGCCTACGTTGGGATGGCGGAACGGCTTGGTCGAGCCGGGATTCCAGAGATCCTCGTCCTGCATGTCGTGCAGATGCAACACCGTCGCAGTCTTTTCAATAGTCTATGACTATCGAAGCAATCTATAAAATTGACTTTGAAAATCGAATGCAGCCACCTAGACTATTTGCATGCCCCGACAGAAAACGGACGGGAGCAAGCGAGGTCGCCATGCAGGCAGCTAGCGGAATGTGGGTGAAACCACCCGCACTCATCGCCGAGACGCATTCACCAAGCATTGACCCGTGGAACAATGCTTGGCCGGGCAGCAGCGATCCGGGCAAGTGCGCCCACGCAGCTTTTATCAACGATCTCTCTCAGGAGATAGGAAATGACAACGGACGGAAACGGAACGATGAACAGCGGGCGCTGCCCGGTGATGCACGGCGGAGCGACCTTGACCAACATGGCGAGGCACTGGTGGCCAAAGGCACTGAACCTCGATATCCTGCATCAGCACGATACGAAGACCAACCCGATGGGCGCGGGCTTCGACTATCGCGAGGAACTGAAGAAGCTCGATGTCCAGGCGCTGAAGCAGGACCTGAAGGCGTTGATGACCGACAGCCAGGCCTGGTGGCCAGCCGACTGGGGCCACTACGGCGGCCTGATGATCCGCATGGCCTGGCATTCGGCGGGTACCTACCGCATCGCCGACGGCCGCGGCGGCGGTGGCGCCGGCAACCAGCGCTTCGCGCCGCTCAACTCCTGGCCGGACAACACCAATCTCGACAAGGCGCGGAGACTCCTCTGGCCGATCAAGAAGAAGTACGGCAACAAGGTGAGCTGGGCCGACCTGATGATCCTCGCCGGCAACATGGCCTACGAGTCGATGGGGCTGAAGACCTTCGGCTTCGCCTTCGGCCGCGAGGATATCTGGCATCCGGAAAAGGACATCTACTGGGGTTCCGAGCAAGAGTGGCTGGCGCCGACCGGCAGCGAGGGCAGCCGCTGGTCCGGCGAGCGCGATCTGGAGAACCCGCTCGCCGCGGTGATGATGGGCCTCATCTACGTCAATCCGGAAGGCGTAGACGGCAAGCCCGACCCGATCAGGACGGCCCGGGACATGCGCTCGACCTTCGCCCGCATGGCGATGAACGACGAGGAAACGGTGGCGCTGACCGCCGGTGGCCATACGGTCGGCAAGGCGCATGGCAACGGCAGTGCGGCCAACCTCGGCCCGGCGCCCGAAGGTGCCGATCTCGACGAGGCGGGGCTGGGATGGATCAACCACAAGACTCGCGGCGTCGGTCGCGATACCGTGACCAGCGGCCTCGAAGGTGCCTGGACGACGCATCCGACGAAGTGGAATGTCGGCAAGGGTGGCTACTTCGATCTGCTCCTCAGGCTCGACTGGTGGCTGCAGAAGTCGCCGGCCGGGGCGCATCAGTGGGAGCCGGTGCACATTGAGGAAGCCGACATGCCGGTCGACGTCGAGGATCCGACGATCCGCCGAAAGCCGATCATGACCGACGCCGACATGGCGCTGCGCTTCGATCCCAAGTACCGCAAGATCGCCGAGCGCTTCCGCGACGACCCGGACTACTTTTCGGAAGTTTTCGCCCGCGCCTGGTTCAAGCTGACGCACCGCGACATGGGGCCGAAGGCGCGCTACTTCGGACCGGACGTGCCGCAGGAAGACCTGATCTGGCAAGATCCGATTCCCGCCGGCCGCAAGGATTACGACCTTGCTGCGGTGAAGGCGAAAATCATGGCGAGCGGCCTCTCGGTTGCCGAATTGGTAGCCACTGCGTGGGACAGCGCACGAACCTTCCGCGGCTCCGACAAGCGTGGTGGCGCCAACGGCGCGCGCATTCGCCTCGCACCGCAGAAGGACTGGGAAGGCAACGAGCCGGTGCGTCTTGCCAAGGTGCTGGCCGTTTATGAACGGATCGCCGCCGAGACCGGCGCCAGCGTCGCCGACGTGATCGTTCTCGCCGGCAATGTCGGTGTCGAACAGGCGGCGAAGGCGGCCGGTGCCGAGGTCACGGTGCCGTTCGCTCCGGGCCGTGGAGATGCCACAGAGGCGCAGACCGACGTCGAGTCGTTCGCGGTCCTCGAACCGCTGGCCGACGGCTTCCGCAACTGGCTGAAAAAGGACTACGTGGTGACACCGGAGGAACTGCTGCTCGACCGCGCACAGCTGATGCGACTGACCGCCTGCGAAATGACAGCCCTGGTCGGCGGACTGCGCGTGCTCGGCACCAATCACGGCGGCAGCCAGCACGGCGTGTTCACCGACCGCGTCGGCGCGCTCTCCAACGACTTCTTCGTGAATCTCACCGATATGGCCTACACATGGACGCCGACCGGCCGCAACAGCTATGCGATCGTCGATCGCGCTAGCGGCGCCACCCGATGGACGGCAACCCGCGTCGACCTGGTCTTCGGCTCGAACTCGGTGCTGCGCGCCTACGCCGAGGTCTATGCGCAGGACGACAATCGGGAGAAGTTCGTGCAGGACTTCGTTGCCGCCTGGACGAAGGTGATGGAAGCCGACCGGTTCGACCTGGCCTGAGCGGACCGATGCAATCGCCCCTCGCCACAGTGAAGTGCGGCGAAGGGCCTTTTTCCATCCATAACGCCTTCAGCGTAGCGGCTGCTGCCGGTGCATCGCCAGATGCACGCCGAGGCAGGTGACGAAGAGCATGCACCGCGCGCCGCCGCTTGTTGCCCACGAGGGCTAAGGGCGAGCGAAATATTTCTTGACAAGCTCTCAGCCGGCGGCCCGCAACAACCACACCACCGACCATGGCGGCAATTGGCCCTGGTTGAGCGCATGCTCGGCTTCACCGGGTTCGGCCCACAGAACCACGCCTTCGGGCCGTTGCAGTCCCGCCAGCGGAAGGTCGCCGTAATTGCCCAGCAGGGTCAGCACCGAGTCATCTCCGAGCGTCCAGCGGATAGATAACCCGTGTTCGCCTGGCAGGGTAAACTGCACCGCTTCCTCATGCATTCCCGCCAGGCGGGTAGTGATTTGCCGATGGCGAACCGCCAGCAGGCGGCGATAGAAATCCAGCCAGTCCGCGTGCGGTGAGTGATTCACGCTGTTCCAATCCAGTTGGCAGCGCGCAAAGGTGGCCGGATGGGTGGGGTCGGGAATGCGGGCCCGCGCTTTGGGCGTGCGAAATCCCGGCAGATGGGCAAAGGACTTGCGCCGGTTGATGGCGATCTTCTTGATCAGATCCGGGTTGAAATCGCAAAAATACAGGAACGGCTGGGTGGCGGCGAACTCCTCGCCCATGAACAGCGCCGGCGGCATCGGTGCCAGGAGCGTGGTCGCCACCATGGCCCCCAGCGGTCGCGGCGACACCAATTGGTGAAGACGCTCGCCCAGAGCGCGATTACCAATGCAGGCATGATCCTGCAGGAAGGTCACGAAAGCGCTGGGTAACAGGGAATCTGGCCCGCCAGCGGTGATCCCCCGGCTCAAACACGCGCCCAACCGCTCGAGCGGCCGATCGACAGCGGCCACGCCAGCACCGATCAGCACCTCCTGCACGGCCTGCTGGGCCGTGTCATTCCAGACTGCTTCGTAGCGGCGTGGCACGCTGTGATCATGCCAATGGATATAGCGCGCGGCACGCCGATCATGGCCGAGCAGCAGGTGGCAATGACGCTCTCTGCCAGGTCCTTCGCGGACGGCGTGAGCCAGCGCCTCCAACAGATCCGGCTGCCCCGCCTGCTCCTGCAGCAGCGCGGCATTCAGGCGCAGGCCGTCGAAGTGGAACTCTGCCAGCCAGTACAGCGCATTGTGGATGATGAACTCGCGCACCACCGGGTTCGCTGCATCGATACTGCGGCCGGCCAGACCGGTCGCATCGGTCGCGAAGAACGCTGGCGCGTAAAGATGCAGATAATTGCCTTCGGGACCGAAGTAGTGACAGGCAAGGTCCAGCAATACCATCAGCCCCTTGTGGTGAGCCGTCTGAATCAGATCTTTCAGTTCGTCCGGATGGCCGTAGCTGGCTGCGGGCGCAAACGGCAGCACGCCGTCGTAACCCCAGTTGTGTGCCCCGGCAAAAGCGGCGACCGGCAGCAACTGGATGGCGGTCACCCCCAGTTCACGCAGGTAATCAAGCCGTCCCCGAACCGCTGCAAAGGTGCCCTGCGGGGTAAAGGCGCCGACGTGCAGTTCATAGAGGACCGCCTCTTCCCAGGGCCGGCCCCGCCAGTTGCGGTCGTTCCAGACGAACTGACCGGGGTCCAATAACTGGCTGGGACCGTGTACGCCCAGGGGGTTGTAACGCGAAGCCGGATCCGGGAATTCTCCGACGCCGTCGATCCGGTACCGGTAGAGATCGCCCACCCTGGCCCGATCGGTGCTCAATTCGTACCAGCCCGCTTCCCTCGCCTCCATCGGCAGATGAACGGTGCCACCCGGCTCTTCCAGCGACACCTCCACCCGATCTGCCAGCGGCGCCCACAGACGGAACCGAATCCGGCCACCTTCCAGTAGCTGTGCGCCAACGGGCATGAAATAACGCCGCCGCAACAATGGCACCGCCACCTGGCCGGCTTGCCGCCGCTGCGTCAACAGCGCCAGCGAACGGCCCTGCAAGAGATAGGTCGGTCCCATGCACGGCCGGCCATTACCACCCTCCTCCGATAGAGCGCTATCCAGAACCAGCTCGCTGTTTCCCTTCCACGGGAGCGTAAACCGGATCGCCTCGTAATGGCTATTGAGCAACAGCAGAAAATCATCGTCCTTGACCCATCGGCCACGCTCGTCCTGTTCTTCCAGGGCCTCGCCGATCAGGTACACACCGAAGCAACGGGCATAATGATGGTCCCAGTCCTCATCACTGATTTCGCTTCCCGTCGGATGCAGCCAGATGATGTCCCGGACGCCCGCGCCGCGGATGCGCTGCCCCTGGAAGAAATGTCGCCGACGTAGCGCTGGATGGGCTTTGCGCAGATCGATCAGGCGGCGGGTGAATTCGAACAGTTCACGGTTTGCGGGCATCCAGGCCAGTTGCCAATCGAGCCAGCTCAGTTCATTGTCCTGACAATAGGCGTTGTTGTTGCCACATTGCGTCCGGCCCATTTCATCACCGGCGAGCAGCATCGGCACGCCTTGCGAAAGCAGCAGTGTCGCCAGCAGATTGCGTCGCTGCCGCTCCCGCAGCTGCAGCACCTCCGGGTCGGTGGTGTCGCCCTCGGCGCCGCAGTTCCAGCTGCGGTTGTGCGAGTCGCCATCACGGTTGTCTTCGCCATTGGCAGCGTTGTGCTTTTCGTTATGGCTGACCAGATCGTAGAGCGTAAAGCCGTCATGGGCGGTAATGAAGTTGATACTGGCATAGGGCCGACGACCGCTGTGCTGATACAGATCGCTCGAACCGGTCAGCCGGTGAGCCAACTGTCCCATCAGGCCACCCTCGCCCCGCCAGTAGTCGCGCACCACATCGCGGTATCGGCCGTTCCACTCGGTCCAGCCGACCGGAAAGTTGCCCACCTGATAGCCGCCTTCGCCGAGGTCCCAGGGTTCCGCAATCAGTTTCACCTGTGACAGGACCGGGTCCTGGTGAATGATGTCCATGAATGCGCCGAGTTGATCGACCTCGTGCAGTTCCCTCGCCAATGCCGCCGCCAGGTCGAAGCGAAAACCATCGACGTGCATCTCGATCACCCAGTAGCGCAGGCTGTCCATGATCAGCTGCAATACCCGCGGATGCATCATGTTCAAGGTATTGCCACAACCGGTGTAATCCATGTAGTAACGAAGGTTGCCTGCCACCAGGCGATAATAGGCAGCATTGTCGATACCTCGGAAGCATAGTGTTGGTCCCAGATGGTTGCCTTCGGCGGTGTGGTTGTAGACCACATCCATGATGACCTCGATACCGGCTGCGTGCAGCGTCTTGACCAGATGCTTGAACTCGTTGATCTGGCCGCTGGCGGAATAGCGTGGCTCGGGAGCAAAATAGCCGATCGAATTGTATCCCCAGTAATTCTTCAGCCCCTTCTCCAGCAGATGGCGATCATCCACAAAGGTCTGTATCGGCAGGAACTCCACTGCCGTCACACCCAGGTGCTTGAGGTGGTCGATGACCGGCCCGGCACTCAGTCCGGCATAGGTACCGCGCAATTCGGGTGGAACATGCGGATGCAGTTGGGTGAAACCCTTGACATGCAGTTCATAAATCACGGTTTGGTGCCAGGGGATGTTGGGGCGCTGGTCGCCTTCCCAGTCAAAATCCGGATCGATGACTTGGCACCTGAGCATTCCGGGCGCACTGTCGCGACGGCTGAAGCTCAGATCTTCCTGTGGACTGCCGATGCGGTAAGCGAATTGGGCATCGCTCCACTCGATCCCGCCGACGATGGCTCTGGCGTAAGGGTCGAGCAACAGCTTGTGCGGGTTGAAACGGTGCCCCTGCTCGGGTCGGTAAGGCCCATGCACCCGGTATCCGTACAACTGTCCGGGACGGACTTCGGGCAGATAGACATGCCAGATTTGATCGGTCTGTTCGAGGATCTCGATGCGCTGTAGTTCCAGCCGCCCACTGGCGTCGAACAAGCATAATTCGACTTTCTCCGCGTGCTCGGAGAACAAGGCGAAATTGACTCCTGCGCCGTCCCAGGTGGAGCCCAAAGGATAGGATTTTCCGGGCCAGACGGCCGTTATCGGTTCAGACATGGGATCTCTTCCAGTTTCACATGATAAGCCATTTCGTAGAAATGGTTTTTTGTTCTGCGCATTGTATCGCACCTGAGACCTGCTGCGAGCCGCGCCTGCATGCCGTCAATGAGGGTATTCGACCATTCAACGATGCGTGAAAACCGGTACGATAGTGCAATGGAAATCTGGACACGCCCCGATGGCCGCTTCTATTGCTTTGAGCTGGGCCATGACCTGTTCGGCCTCGCAGTCGTCGTCTATTACGGCGGTTATCGCCGATCGAGGGTCCGAATCGTTGCGGTCGACAGCCCTGCGGACGGTGAAAAGCTGATGGCCATGATGGCGGCACGACGGGCGAAACACGGCTACCAGCGCGTCGACGAGTCACCCCCTGCGTAGGTAACGAGCATGCGCCCTCTTCGTATCCTTCTGTTTTTAGATTCGCTTCTGTTCCTCGTGGCCTGCACCAGTGTTCCTCAAGGAATCACCCCGGTCAGCCCGTTCCAGCTCGATCGCTACCTCGGGAAGTGGTACGAGATCGCCCGCCTCGACCACTCTTTCGAACGCGGACTCAGCGATGTTTCGGCGCAGTACAGCCTGCAGCCAGACGGCAGCGTCAAAGTGATCAATTGCGGCTACAGCGCAGAAAAGGCTGCCTGGAAGGAAGCCATCGGCCAGGCACGGTTCATTGGCGAACCGACGCTCGCTTCACTGAAGGTGTCGTTCATTGGCCCTTTCTACGGCGGCTACCATATCGCCGCACTGGATGAGCATGCTTACCTCTGGTCACTGGTCGTTGGCCCGAGCCGTGACTACCTGTGGATCCTGTCGCGCGAGCGGCGACTGCCCGCCGACGTTCGCGAGCAGTTACTGGTAAAAGCGCGCCAACTCGGTTTCGATCTCAGCCGCCTGATCTGGGTTGGGCAGGATCGGACGGATGCTTGCCAATTGGCAGGGGGGTAGCTGCGGGCTCCCGATTCGCGGCCTGGGTGCCGAGATTTGGGGTGAATACCCGGGGGAAGTCCGGCAACGGCAACAGCTCCCCTGGTGCCGTTTCGCCAGCCAGTGCTCTTCTTATAATGTGAAAGTCGCGTTAGCGACTCACGAATCTCTCCCTCCCCTACTTGTGGGGGAGGGATCGGAGGAGAGGGAAACGGTCATGACGATGCGGGTCAGATGCAACAGACTCAGCCGCTCGTCCTGGCGCCGCATTCGGGGCAGAACTTCGCACCGTGCGTTTCTGCTCCGCAGGCCGGACAGACGAGTTGCCGACCTCGCCCGACTTCGCGCCGGCTGCCGCGGCGAACACCCTCTGCGACCGCGTTCTCCGTCGCACCCTGGACCTCTCCCTGATTGCACGCGGCCTTGATCTCTACCTCGACGTCCGGCGCGCAGTTGTAGCAGAGCCCGCTACCGGAATTGAAGCAACGGTCGCAAACGTAGGCGTGACATTTGCCGCAGCGGTGAAAGTGCAAAGTGCGCCTTGGCCTGCTCGATCGCATGCCGAAATTCATTATCGCGTGCCTCGCCAAAGCCATGTTGCGCGAGTCCATCGATCGCCGAACCGACACTGCCGAGGACTCCGCCGAGAATGCTGGCGGCTTTGCCAACCCAGCCTGAAGCCTGACCGCTGCGATAGGGAGCGGACTCCGAACGCCAGGTATCAGAGCAGCGCTCGCAATAGAACTCGAACTGGAAGCCTGCATCGACCCCCTGAGCGTGCGAAAGGTCATTGAAGTTGTTAGCGAACTGGATTTCGGCCATGTGTCTGTCCTCAAAATGTCGGTGCTTCGGCGGTTGGTATCGTCAGTGTCGCGATTTCACACTGGATTGTGCGTCCGGATATTGATCCAGCGTAAAACTTGGACTGGCAGCACCGCTGGCGGCACGAGCACAAGCCTGGAAATGCATGGCTTCATGGCGCCGACTCTATCGGTTTTTCCCCGGGTCGCTTGTTTCTGCCTTGTTCCTGCCGATGACCTGTTCGGCCTCGCAGTCGTCGTTTATAACGGTACTTATCGCCGATCGAGGGCCCGAATCGTTGCGGTCGGTCCCGCGGACGGAGAAAAGCTGATGGCCATGATGGCGACACGGCGGGCAACACACGGCTACCAGCGCGCAGGCCGACGCTCGCTATATCGCTCTATAATGCCAGCGTCGCCTCTGACCCTGGAGAATCCGATGACGGCAGAGAACCCCAACGCCTTGGGGACGCGTACGCGCGTGCAAATGGCGGTCAAGTCCGACTGATCCTGTCTCGTTTGCCCACAACCATGCCAAACCCGAGGATTGAATCATGCCCCACCATCTGTTTCGCCATCTCCTAGCCGCTGCACTGATGGTAGGCAGCCATCTGATTACGGCTGCGCCAGCCATCGGCACGCTCGAAACCGTGGCCGAATTGCCGATTCGGCCGGGCAATGTCAGCGCCACTGCCAATGCCCGTGTCTTTGCCACGGTCCACCCACTGGACGTACCGTCCGGTCTGCAACTGATCGAGATTACCGGGCCAGCATCCTACCGTCCATGGCCGTCGGCCGATCTGCAAAGCGATGCGAACACACGCGGGGATAGCCGCATCGATGCGCCGCTGGGTATCACGCAGGACGGCCGGGGCCGCCTGTGGATTACCGACATGGGCCTGAACATCGGCAAGACCCGGCTGTGGGGGTTTGATATCGCGACTGGAAAACTGGCCAGGCGCATCGACCTGCCGGGCGATGTCGCCCCCAAGGACAGCTTCATCCAGGATCTGGTGGTGGATGCCGAGCGCGGCTGGATCTATCTGGCGGACATCAATCATCCGGCCCTGCTGGCCGTACGCATCGAGGACAGCAAGGTCCGGCGCTTCCAGGGACACGCCAGCCTGCAAGCCGAGGAAGGGGCCGAGATGCGGGTTGGCGGACAACCCACTTTCTTCGGCGGAAAACCGGCGAAAGGCGGAGTCAATCCCTTGGGCTTGTCTGTTGACGGCGAAACCCTCTTCTTTGGCGCGATGACCGGAACCCGCTGGTACTCTGTACCAACGCGGTTATTGCGCGAAGGGAGCGATGCCGACATCGCAGCGGCCATTCGTGTCGCCGGACGCAAACCGGTTTCCGATGGTGCCACGACCGATGCAGCGGGGAACCACTTCTTCACCAATTTGAACGAGAATGGCATCGATCGGCTGGATACCCTGGGCGAATTGCAGCCATTCGTTCGCAACCCCCTCCTGAACTGGCCGGATAGCGTGCAATTCGGCGACGACAGCTGGCTCTATATCTCGGTCAACCAGTTGCATACGACCCGAGCCTTCACGGGGGCAAGCGATCAGGGAACGCCGCCTTACCGCATCATGCGGGTCTGGACCGGTACGGCGGGTGCCGTACGCCGCTGACCCTGGCGAGCCTCGGGCATCGAAACAGCCCACGACTCCCGATCTCAGCCAGGGTCGTTGCTTGCACCGCGGTCAGGCCGAATCTTGTGCGCCGCAGACAGCTCACCGCCATCGTCGCCCGCTGCCTTGGCGAAATCGAGGTCGTAGACCAGCCTTTCTCCGCCGGACAGGACGATGAAGCGCTGCCCCCTGGCGCGCCCGATCAGCGTCAGTCCAGCGCGCCGGGCAAGGTCCACGCCCCAGGCCGTGAAACCCGAGCGCGACACCAGGATCGGGATCTCCATCTGGACCGTCTTGATCACCATTTCGCTGGTCAGGCGTCCGGTGGTGTAGAAGATCTTGTCGCGGCCGCAGAGACCGTAGCGGTGCATGTAGCCAGCGATCTTGTCGACGGCGTTGTGCCGTCCGACATCCTCCATATAGACGAGTGGGCGGTCACGCTCGCAGAGGATGCAACCGTGAATCGCGCCGGCCTTCTGGTACAGGCTCGGTTGCCGGCCAATCTGAAGGAACAGACTCTGCAGCCATGAGCAACGTACCTCGGCGGCAGTGTCGAGACGGATGTCGTCGAAGCGCTCCATGATGTCGCCAAAGATCGTCCCCTGCGCGCAGCCCGAGGTGCGAATCTTGCGCTGCAGCTTCCGTTCGTAGCTCGACTCGCTGCGCGTGCGAACGACCACCACGTCAAGGTCGCCGTCATAATCCACGGCGGTGACCGCATCGCCGCCGGCAAGCATGTTCTGGTTGAGCAGAAAGCCCAGGGCCAGCAGCTCGGGGTGGTCGCCGATGGTCATCAGCGTGACCACCTCGGTGCCGTTCAGATACAGGGTCAGCGGTCGCTCGACGACGACACTCAGCGCCACCGCCTGGCCGCGGTGGTCGCAGCCTTCAACGTGGCGTGTGAGCTCCGGATCGTCGGGGTCGGGCGCCAGCGCGAAGGTACTCATTCAGGCACGCTCCAGGCGTACCGCGCAGTACTTGAATTCGGGAATCTTGCCGAAGGGATCGAGTATCGGGTTGGTCAGGCGGTTGGCGGCGGCTTCGTGGTAGCAGAATGGCAGCCACAACGATCCGGGCGCGACGGCCGGATCGGCGCGGGCCGTGGCTTCGACTGCACCGCGCCGGGTGCTCAGGCGGACACGCTCGCCGTCAGCCAGTCCCAGCCGACGCAGGTCTTGGTCACTGACGGTCACCACCGCTTCGGGTTCGAGTGCGTCAAGCGTAACGCTTCGTCTGCTCATCGCGCCGGTATGCCAATGCTCCAGCAAGCGCCCGGTTGACAGGATCAGCGGATACTCCTCGGACGGCTGTTCGTCGGGTGGCAGCAGAGCGGCTGGAACGAAGCCGGCACGACCACTGGGCGTCGGGAAACCATTCTCGAAAACGACGTCGGCACCCGGCACGTCGGCGCCGGCGCAGGGGTAGCTCACCGAACCCTCGCGCAAGAGGCGTTCGTGGCTGATGTTGGCCAGCGAGGGCATCGCCATGCGCATCTCGGAATAGATCGCTTGTGGGCTGTCGTAGCGCCAGTCGAGGTCGACCCGGCGCGCCAGTTCCTGGATGATCCACCAATCAGGCCGGGTATCGCCGGGCAAGGGTAGCGCCTGCCGACCGAGCTGCACCTGGCGATTGGTATTGGTTACGCTGCCCTCTTTCTCCGGCCAGGCCGAAGCCGGCAGGACGACGTCGGCGTAGATTGCGGTTTCGGTGAGAAACAGGTCCTGCACCACCAGATGTTCGAGAGACGCCAGCGCTTGCCGCGCATGCCCGAGGTCCGGGTCGGACATCGCCGGATTTTCTCCAAGGATGTACATGCCGCGGATGTCGCCAGCGGCTGCGGCGTTGATGATCTCGACCACGGTCAGCCCCGGCCGCGGATCGAGAGTCGTGTTCCAGAGTTGTTCGAAACGTCGGCGATTGGCGGCCACCGAGATCGGCAGGTAGTCAGGCAGGACCATCGGGATCAGACCGGCGTCCGATGCGCCCTGGACGTTGTTCTGCCCGCGCAGCGGATGCAGACCGGTACCGGGACGGCCGATGTGTCCGGTCATCAGCGCCAGAGCAATCAGGCAACGCGCGTTGTCGGTGCCATGCGCGTGTTGCGAAATTCCCATTCCCCAGAAGATCATCGACGCTTTCGATCGGGCGTAGAGTCGCGCCACTTCGCGGATTTCGCTGGCCATGATGCCGCAGACTGCGGCCATCGCTTCCGGGCTGAAAGCGTCAAGGTGCGCGCGCATCTCGGCAAAGCCGCTGGTATGGCGGGCGATATACGCCGGATCGAACAAGCCCTCGTCGATGATCGTGTGCAGCAGCGCGTTGAGCAGCGCGACATCGGTCCCTGGCCGGAATTGCAGCGTCTTGTCGGCAAAGCGCGCCAGACCATGGCGGCGCGGATCGATGACGATCAGGCGGGTGCCCTGGCGTGCGGCGCGTTTGAAGAAGGTCGAGGCGACCGGATGATTGGATTCCGGATTGCAGCCGATCAGGATCGCCACCTCGGCCTGGTCGATCTGCATGAATGAAGCCGATACCGCGCCGGAACCGACCCCCTCGATCAAGGCCGCGACCGACGAGGCGTGGCAGAGGCGGGTGCAGTGGTCGACATTGTTGGTGCCGAAACCAGTGCGTACCAGTTTCTGGAACAGGTAGGCTTCCTCGTTGCTGCACTTGGCCGAACCAAAACCGGCAAGTGCGCCGCCACCGTGTTGCTGGCGAATCGACCGCAGCCCGGACGCCGCCCGCTGCAGTGCCTCTTCCCAGCTCGCTTCCCGAAAATGCGTGCCGGGCCTGGCCGGGTCGAAGGCCGCGTCGGCGACCTTGGGCGCGTCATCGCGGCGAATCAGGGGTTTCAGCAAGCGCTCTGGCGAGTGCACATAGTCGAAACCGAAGCGCCCCTTGACGCACAGGCGCTCGCGATTGGCCGGCCCGTTGCGGCCGCTGACGGCGAGGATCCGATCATTGCGGATCTGATAGTCGACCTGGCAGCCGACGCCACAGTAAGGACAGACGCTGGGAACGACGCGGTCGACGGTCTCGCCTGCCCCGAGCAGGCCGCTGCCGTCATCGGCAAGCATCGCGGTCGGCAGCAGTGCGCCGGTCGGGCAGGCCTGCACGCATTCGCCGCAGCCGACACAGCTCGATCGGCCCATCGGGTCGTCGAGATCGAAAACGATCCTCGCCGCTGCGCCGCGACCAGCCATGCCGATCACGTCGTTTGCCTGGATGTCGCGGCAAGCCTGCAGACAGAGCTGGCAGTGGATGCAGGCATCGAGCTGCACGCTCATCGCCGGGTGGCTGCGGTCGGCACAGGCCGCCCTGGTGCGTTGCGGAAAGCGGCTGGCGTGCACACCCGCCTGCCCGGCCCAGTACCAGAACGCCGAGTTGCGGTCGTACGCCTGCGCGCGTGGCGGCTGTTCGGTGAGCAGCAGTTCGATCACCATCCGTCGGCTTTGCCGGGCACGTTCGGAAGTGTCGCTGCGCACCTGCATCCCCTCGCTGACTTGGCGGCTGCAACTGGGGGCGAGATTTCGCTCGCCGTCGATCTCGACCATGCAGGCGCGGCAGTTGCTGCCCGGCTGATAGTCTGGCGCTGTGCGCGTACACAGATGAGGAATCGTCGTACCGGCGCGCCGGGCTGCCTGCCAGATGGTTTCGCCGGGCAGCGCCGTCAACGGGCGGCCATCGAGAACGAAGCGAAGCTCTGCTGATCCGGTCTCAGCCATCGCCGTGGCCTGTTAACAGATGCTGTGGCAGATAGCGCAAGGCCGTCATCAGCGGATTCGGCGCCGCCTGGCCGAGGCCGCAGATCGACGCATCGCGCATCACCGTGGCCAGTTCATTGAGCAGATCCAAGTCCGGTTCGGGTGCGCGGAACATGGCCAGCATCTTCTCGGTGCCGACCCGGCAGGGGGTACATTGGCCGCAACTCTCGTCGGCGAAGAACTCGAGCAGCGCCTGCACCGCAGCGCGCAGGTCATCATGATCGGAGAGGACGATCACTGCCGCCGAACCGATCAGGCAGCCGACCTTCTCGAGTTCGCCGAACTGCAGCGGCAGATCGGCCATGCTCGCCGGCAGAATCCCTCCCGAGGCACCGCCAGGCAGGTAAGCCAGCAGTTGATGACCCTCGGCCATGCCGCCGCAGTAGTCGTCGATCAGGCGGCGCGCGCTGATTCCTGCCGGTGCCTGCTTTACTCCTGGCTCGCGCACCCGTCCAGAGACCGAGTAACTGCGCAGACCGGCAAAACCCTTGCTACCCAGTGCGGCGAAGCGTGCACCTCCGCCAGAGAGAATTCCCGGTACCAGCGCCAGTGTCTCGACGTTGTTGACCAGTGTCGGCCGCCCGAAAAGTCCGGCCTCGGCGACGTAAGGGGGGCGCTGCCTCGGGTAACCGCGCTTGCCCTCGATCGACTCGATCAGCGCCGATTCCTCGCCGCAGATATAGGCACCGGCGCCACGACGCAACTCGATGAAGCCCGCTTCGACCAGTTTCAGGCGTTCGAGCAAGACGATCTCGCGAGTCAGTATGGCGTGCGCGGCAGGGTATTCGTCACGCAGATAGATCCAGCAACGGGTAGCGCCAATGCAACTGGCCGCCAGCAGCAGGCCTTCGAGGAACTGGTGTGGCTGCTGTTCCAGGATCAGTCGGTCCTTGAAAGTACCCGGTTCGCCCTCGTCGGCGTTGCAGACCAGGAAGCGCGGTGCCGGCGCATTGCTGACCAGCCGCCATTTTCGGGCACTCGGAAAGCCGGCGCCGCCCATCCCGCGCAGCCCCGCTGCTTCGATTTCGTCAAGTACCGTCTGGGTCGACAACGCGCCGTCGCGCAGCGCCTGCAGCGGCTGGTAGCCGCCGCGTGCTCGGTAGGCGTCGAAACTCTCGCTGGCAACCGGGAATGGTGTCAGGACCCTTGCCTCGATCAGGGCGAGCACCCCTGTGGTGCTCGCCCGATCGGCATGGCGCTTTCCGACCTGGACCACGGGCGCAAGGTCGCAGCGACCCATGCAGGGTGCCCGGAGAACTCTGGCGCGCACCGGCGGTAGCCATTCGCGCAGCGACGCCATCAGTGGCAGGGCACCCTGCAATCGGCAAGCGAGGCCGTCACAGACCCGGACCGCGAGCACTGGCGCCGGATCGCCATCGTCACAAAGATCGAAATGGGCGTAGAAGCTGGCCGTCTCATAGACTTCAGCGACGCCAATCCGCAGCAAGTCGGCCAGCGCCACGAGGTCTCCCGCGCGCAGACAGTTGTGCTCGTCCTGCAATCGATGCAGATGTTCCAGCAACAGGTCGCGGCGCAGGGGCAAGTCAGCCAGCAGCTTCGCCACGGCGTCACGCCGGTCGGCATCGACCCGTCGGCCCTGGCGCTGCCCGTATCCCTTGCGCTGCCCTGCAACGGGCTCTTCGTGACTGCTCATGCACCGGTTTCCTGATTTGAATTTGGAACCTGAAAGGGAAAGTCCATGAGCATTATGACTGTCGGAATCGATGTCGCCAAGAACATCTTTGTGGTGCAGGGAGTGGATGAGCGCAATTAGAGGTAGTGGAACATCCGCGCATCCGCATAGGTATCCGTGCCTTGGCCTCGGGGAATGACCACGATTCCTGATTCGGTCACGGTAAATCGGTGACGGTCGGCGTCCGCATCGAAACCGATACGATCACCGGCCTCGATGATGTTGTAACGGTCGACGATCACGCGCCTGAGCCTCACTCCCTTGCGCAGCACCGCGTAGTCCATGATGATGCATTCATCGAGTTCCACATCCTCCTCCATGAACACCTCGCGGCGAACGATCGAATTGCGGATGCGGGCCCCCTTGATCAGCCCGCCGGCACTGATGATGCTGTTGTCCAGCTCGGCGTGGAAGAATTTCGGGGACGGCCCCTGATAATTACTGGAGCCGATCCGCCACTTGGGATTGAACAGATCCAACCTCGGTTCGCTACCCAGGAGGTCCTGGTGGGCAGCAAAATAGGCATCGATCGTGCCCACGTCGCGCCAGTAGCCAGGCTCCTCGGAGGCGTGTATGCCGGGGATGCGATTCCCACAGAAATCGTAGGCAAACACCCTTTGTGTCTGGATCAAGCGCGGCAGCAGATCCTTGCCAAAATCCTTTTCTCCCAGGCGATGCCCTTCCCGTAGCGCCTTGATCAGGACCTCGGTTGTAAATATGTAGTTTCCCATCGAGGCGAAGGCGCGCGTCGGGTCACCGGCCATCGGCGACGGCTGGATCGGCTTCTCTCGGAAGCTGCGCACGCGACCGTCGTCAGCAGCATCAATGATGCCGAATGCCGAGGCTTCTCCAATGGGAACCGGCAACGCGGCGATGGTGACGTCGGCTTGGCTGAGCAGGTGAAAGTGGACCATCTGACGGACATCCATCCGATAGACGTGGTCCGCACCAAACACCACAACGAGGTCCGGTGCACGCTTTTCGATCAGTCCAAGGTTCTGATAAACGGCGTCGGCAGTGCCCTGGAACCATTCCGGCCCTTCGCGCATCTGCGGCGGAACGACGGCGATGAACTGCTCGGGAAAGATCGGAGCCAGCAACCAGGAACGGCGGATGTGCTCGATCAGCGACTGCGACTTGTATTGAACCAACAGGTAAATGGAAAATATCTTCGAATTGACCAGGTTCGAGAGAACGAAGTCGACGATGCGAAAACGGCCGCCGAAAGGCACTGAAGGCTTTGAACGATGCTGGGTCAGCGGATGTAGACGGGTGCCTTCGCCGCCTGCCAGGACCAACGCAAGAATATTGGGCGTAATCATCATTTCCTCTTTTCTTACTGAAGGACCGCAGGTTTATCATCATACCGCGATGCGGTCGCTACAGCGCTGCCGTGCCACTCCGGGGATTTGGTAGAATCACGCGCTTACTTGAAACCACATCCTCTGGGAGCTTGCCGTGCAAATCGTCTGCCTCGACCTTGAAGGCGTCCTCGTCCCTGAAATCTGGATCGAATTCGCCACACGCACCGGCATTCCGGAGCTTCGCCGTACTACCCGCGACGAGCCGGACTACGACAAGCTGATGCAGTCCCGCCTCGCCATCCTGGCCGAACACAAGCTTGGCCTGATGGACATCCAGAAGGTCATCGCCGAAATGGGACCGATTGAAGGTGCCCGGACCTTCATCGATGAACTGCGCGAGGACTATCAGTTGATCATCCTCTCCGACACCTTCTACGAGTTCGCGCACCC
Source organism: Candidatus Accumulibacter cognatus (assembly GCF_000584975.1). Taxonomy (NCBI): domain Bacteria; kingdom Pseudomonadati; phylum Pseudomonadota; class Betaproteobacteria; genus Candidatus Accumulibacter; species Candidatus Accumulibacter cognatus. The sequence goes on from NZ_JDST02000044.1 coordinate 38,973, forward strand.
GCTGATGCGGCAACTTGGCTGGCCGACGCTATTCTGCCACAGCCTCGAAGCCGACGCCGACGGGATGCTGGTACGCTACCGCCTGCGCATGCCCGACCAGAAGCGCGAAGCGGTGCGCCGCCTCAGGGAACTCCGGTTCACAGTGGTGGCTGCCGGCGATTCTTACAACGATACAGCGATGCTCGGCGAAGCGCACGCCGGCATCCTTTTTCACCCGCCCGCGCAGGTCATCCGCGAATTCCCGCAGTTCCCGGTCACACAGTCCTACGCCGAGCTGCGCGCAGAGATTGACAAGGCCTTCGTCGCGGTCACGCCCGCCTAGAAAGGTTACGCAACATGCATTCGCAGCGTTTCTATACCCTATCCGGATCCTGCCCGGATCAGATCGGTATCATCGCGCGCGTTTCCGGCTTCATTGCCCAGCACCGCGGCTGGATTCTCGAATCGAGCTATCATGCCGACGACGGCAGCGGTGAACAGGACGGGCGCTATTTCATGCGCATGGAGGTGAAAGCCGAGTCGCTGCCTTTTCATCTGGCCGAATTTCGAGAGCGTTTCCGCCCGCTTGCCGACGAGTTGTCGATGGACTGGAAAATCAGTGATTCGGCAGTGAAACGGCGCGTCGTGATCATGGTCAGCAAACAGGAACACTGCCTCTACGATCTGCTGTCACGCTGGCAGGCGAAGGAACTCGACATCGAGATTCCCTGCGTCATCTCGAATCACGGCACTTTCAAGGAACTGGTCGAGTGGCATGGCATTCCCTTCCACCATGTACCCATAGACCCCGACAACAAGGCCGCAGCGCACGCCGAGATCAGGCGCATTTACGAGGAAGTCAAGGGGGACACGATGGTACTTGCTCGCTACATGCAGATTCTGCCGCCAGATCTGTGCGACAGCTACCCAGGACAGATGATCAACATTCACCATTCCTTCCTGCCCAGCTTCGTCGGCGCCAGGCCTTACCACCAGGCCTATCGGCGCGGCGTCAAACTGATCGGTGCCACCTGCCACTACGTCACCAGGGAACTCGACCAGGGGCCGATCATCGAGCAGGACGTGATCCGCATCGACCATTCGGATTCGATCGAAGACATGGTCCGCTATGGCAAGGACATCGAAAAAGCGGTCCTCGCGCGTGGGTTGCGCTATCACCTCGAAGATCGGGTGCTGGTGCATGCCAACAAGACCGTGATCTTCCGGTGAACCTGGCTGCTGCTGGCCAGGCACCGGGCTGCGCACCCATCACCGGAGCATCGACGGGAGTTTCGACGGCGTGATCACGCTCAAGAGCGTCAGCCTGCGTCGCGGCGCCAAGATCCTGCTCGACCAGGCGACGGCCACCTTGAACCCAGGCGAACGAGTTGGCCTCGTCGGTCGTAACGGCGTGGGCAAAACCACCCTCTTCGCGCTGTTTGATGGCAGCCTGCACGAAGACGCCGGCGAATTCTCGCGACCCGCCACCTGGCGCCTGGCGCAAGTCGTACAGGAGATGCCGTCAAGCGGCCTGAGCGCCACCGACTTCGTGATCGAGGGCGACCAGGCGCTGCTGGCCGCCCAGCGGCAAGTGCAATTGGCCGAAAGCGAAGGGAGCGATGGCGAACGCCTGGCGAACGCCTACCTGGCTCTGCACGACGCGGGCGCACACGATGCGCAGGCGCGTGCGCAAGCGCTGATCCTCGGCCTGGGTTTCAAGACCATCGAACTGAACAATCCGGTCGACAGCTTCTCGGGCGGGTGGCGAATGCGCCTGCAACTGGCGCGGGCGCTGATGTGCCCTTCCGATCTCTTGTTGCTCGACGAACCAACCAACCACCTCGACCTGGATGCGCTGGTCTGGCTGGAGACCTGGCTCAAACGCTACACAGGAACCATGGTGGTGATCAGTCACGACCGGGAGTTTCTCGACGCGGTGACCACCGTGACCCTGCACCTCGACAACGGCAAGCTGACGCGCTACGGTGGCAACTACAGCACCTTCGAGGAAACCCGCGCCCAGCAGATCGATCTGCAGCAAAATGCCTACCTCAAGCAGCAGGAAAAGATCGCCCATCTGCAGAGTTTCATCACCCGCTTCAAGGCCAAGGCGACGAAAGCCAGGCAGGCGCAAAGCCGGGTCAAGGCGCTGGAAAGAATGGAGCGTCTAGCGCCGGTACTGACCAGCGCCGACTTCACCTTCGAGTTCAAGGAACCCGCCAACCTGCCCAACCCGATGCTGGTCATGAACAATGCCTGCTTCGGCTACCCACCGCCGGTCGATGCGCCTGCCGGCACGCCACCGACCGTGATCGTCCAGCGGGTCAACCGATCGGTCATGGCCGGGCAGCGCATCGGCATCCTCGGCGCCAACGGCCAGGGCAAGTCGACGCTGGTCAAGACCATCGCCCGCGCCCTGCCCTGCAGCAGCGGCACCATCAGTGAAGGCAAAGGCCTCAACATCGGCTACTTCGCGCAGCAGGAACTCGATGTCCTGCGCCCGCACGAAACCCCCCTGCAACACCTGCTGCGCCTGGCCAAGGAATGCTTGCCCACTGGACAAGGCGACCGGGAACAGGATCTGCGCAGCTTCCTCGGCACCTTCAATTTCAGTGGCGAGATGGTCAAGCAGACGGTTGGCACGATGAGCGGCGGAGAAAAGGCCCGTCTGGTACTGTGCATGATCGTCTGGCAACGCCCCAACCTGTTATTGCTCGACGAGCCCACCAATCACCTCGACCTCGCCACGCGCGAGGCCCTGGCGATGGCGCTCAACGAGTTCGAGGGAACCGTGATGCTGGTCAGCCACGACCGCTCTCTGCTCCGTTCGGTGTGTGACGAATTCTGGCTGGTCACCCGCGGTGGCATGGAGGACTTCACAGGCGACCTCGACGACTACCAGCGCTATCTGCTCGACGAGGCGAAACGCATCCGGGAAAGCCTCCGGGAATCACTGAAGTGCGAAAACAGGCCGCCCAGACGTTTGCCGCGCTCCGGCGGCGATAGCGGTACGCCGGGCAAGCTGAAAACCCTGCAGCGGGAGCAGGGGCACATTGAAAAGCGCCTGCTCGACCTCCAGCAGGAGCAGCACACCCTCGAAGCGCGTTTGTCGACTCCGCTCTCGGCACAGGAACTGGCCGACAGCGGCCGCCGACTGAACCAGATCGCGCTGGAGTTGTCTGCTTTGGAAGAACAATGGCTGACCCTTTCCGAACAGATTGATCGGGCAACACCCTCGGTACCTTCGTGAGACGGCCGGTCATACCCTTCACAACCGTTGGAGTAAAGAATGAATTTTGAGTTGGCAGAGTGGTCATCGAAGATCGAGGTGGGGGTACCGGCGATCGATGCACAGCACCGGCAACTGTTCGATCTGGCCGCCACCTTCGGTGGCGATGGTGACCAGATCAGGGTGTTGAAAACACTGGCAATTCTGACTGAATACGTCAAGGTGCACCTGCATGAAGAAGAGCAGTTGATGATGGCCTGTCAATACCCAGGCCTTGAGGCACACCGGAAGTTACACCGGGAGTTTCGCCGGATGCTTTTTGATCTGCTGGAGAACGCCAAGCGGATGACCCTCGACGAAATCGCCGAAGAAGTGAAGTTCCTGATCAACGGCTGGTTCTACAACCATATCCTGGTGGCCGACTTCGACTACGTGCCGAGTGTGCAGGCGGCTGCTATACCGTGCGCGGTCAC
>NZ_JDST02000045.1:0-14786 GCF_000584975.1 Candidatus Accumulibacter cognatus
AAATGAGGAAATCACCTAAAATTGACATTTTTAAAAGCAATCGTTCGTTTATAACTAATGCTATGCATTATGGTCTGATCGATCTCCGGCTCTTTGTGGCCATTGCGGAGTTGAAGAATCTGACTCGCGGCGCCGAGCGGGTTCATTTGGCGCCCTCCTCGGCGAGTCATCGCATCCGTCTGCTTGAAGCATCGATCGGCACACCGCTGCTGCTTCGCGAGGCGCGAGGGGTCAAGCTCACCCGTGCGGGCGAGTTGCTGCTTCGTCATGCACGACAGGTTTTCGCCCAACTCGAACAGATGCATGCCGACCTTTCGCCCTATGCAAAGGGAGTCAGGGGTCATGTCAGACTGTGGGCCAATACGCATGCAACCCATACATTTCTTCCTGACAGCCTCTCGGCCTTCTTGCGTTGTTACCCGCAGGTCAGCATCACGCTTGAAGAACATACGAGTCCCGAGGTCGTGATGGCCGTTGTTCGGGGAGAAGTTGAAGTCGGTGTCGTTGCGGAATCCGTCGAGGGGGTAGACGTGGAACTCATCCCTTACCGCGCCGACCGTCTGGTGCTGATCACGCCGGCTGATCATCCGCTGGCCGGGCGAACGAGCACCTCGTTTGTCGAGGTGCTGGATTTTCCCTTCGTGATGCTTCACTCGGGGTCGGCGATCCACACCTTCACGATGAACGCGGCAGCGGCGCTCGGGCGGCATCTCGAAGTCCGGATTCAGGTGCGAAGTTTCGAGGCGGTTTGTCGTATGGTGAGTGCTGGCGTAGGGCTTGGAATGGTTCCTGGAAGCGCGATTCCGGACGATACGACACGATCCTCGCTAGCCATTCTTGAGCTACAAGAGAGTTGGGCGCAGCGCGATCTCAAGGTTTGCGTGAAAAACAGGGAACTGTTGTCCGGATTTGCGGCAAGTCTGGTGGAGAGTCTGACGGGGAAACCCTTGACGTGAGTCGCTGACGTCATGGCGCGGCACGGAAATCAAGGCGTGACAGGATCAGTCTTCTGAACTCCGGTTTGATCGACCGACCGGATTGCCGCCGGTCTCCGCCGAAGGCTCCCGCTGATCCGGAAGACCCATGGCCATTTCCCCGCCATTCCGGCTCAGACGCTCGCCATGCGCTTGCGCAGACGGTCGCTCAGCGCGTCTACAGCCAGCACCAGGATGAACATTGCGATCAGTACCGTCGCCGCCTGCGCCTGCTGAAAGATCGACAGGTGGTAATAGAGCATCTGGCCGAGGCCGCCGGCGCCGACGAAGCCGAGTACGGCAGCCATGCGGATGTTCATTTCCAGCCGGTAGAGCCCGTAGGCCACGCATTGCGGCCAGACCAGCGGTTGCGTTCCGTACAGGAAGGCCGGCACGCCGCCGCTGCCGGCTTCGCGCAGGCTTTGCTCGGGCTGCCGTGGCGCGTTCTCGATCGCTTCGGCGAACAGCCGGCCGAGCACTCCGGTGGTGTGCAGCGCCAGCGCCAACGCACCGGCGAAAGGTCCGAGGCCAGCGACGAGCACCATCAGCGTTGCCCAGACCAGTTCCGGCACGCTGCGCAGCAGATTGAGGAGAAAGCGCGACAGCCTGGCGGTGGCGACCCCTTGCCGCCCGGCCGCGGGCAAGGACAGCAACAGTCCCGCCAGCGTCGCCAGCAGCGTGCCGACCATGGCCACCGAGAAGGTCTGCAAGGCGCCCCAGGCGGTCTTGCGCACGAATTCAGGGTCGAGATCGGGTGGCAGGAAGGAGATGGCAAATTTTCCCATTGCGGCTGCCGAATCGGCCGAAAACAGTGCCCCGAAATCGATCGCGAGATAGGCGAAGCTGGCCACCACGGCAGCAATCAGCAGGCCGCTGGTGAGCACGCAGGACAGGCAGAAATCAGCGGCGCCGCGTGCCGCACAGGGCTCCTGAACGTCATTCGCGTTCATGCCAACGCCCGGCGCAATGTCGCGCTCAGCGCGTCGGCGAGCAGCACCAGCAACAGGAAGACGAGGAGGATCAGGGCGGCCTCGCCGCCGTTCAGCATCTTCATCGACTGATCCATCAACTGCCCGAGCCCGCCGGCGCCGACGAAGCCCATGATTACCGACGAGCGGACCGCACACTCCCAGCGATAGACGGTGTAGGAGGTCAGTTCCTGCGCCGCGTTGGGGAGCAGTCCGTAGGCCAGCGCCGCGCAGCGGCCACTGCCCGCTTCGAGCAGCGAGCGGGCAGGGCGAGTGTCGGTCGATTCGAGGATCTCGGTGTACACCTTGCCGAGCATGCCGCCGTAGGTGACCGCCAGCGCCAGCACGCCGGCGGCTGGCCCGAGTCCGAAGACGCGCACCAGCATCAGCGCCCAGACAATCTCGGGGATCGCGCGCAATAAGGTCAGCAGCGCGCGCCCGGCGAGACGTAGCATGCTGCCACCGTGGTGGCCGGGTCCCGGCCCGATCAGCGATACCGCCAGCGGGCGTGTGCACAGGATCGCCAATGGCACCGCGATGAGCAGGGCCAGCGCGATGCCGGCGGTGGCCATTGCCAGAGTTTCCAGTGTTGCCTTGAGAAGGATGCCGAGAAAATCGGTCGACGTTTCGGGTGGCAGAAAGCCGGCAAGAAAAGCGCCCATCACCTGCAGATTATTGCCCTCGAACAGCGCCCAGGGTCGGAACTCGGCGAGCTGCAGGAGCGGCCACAGAAATCCCAGGGCGAGTACCGTCCAGCCGAGACGCGCGCGCGCGTCCGGGTCCCGGGTCGGCGGCAGGGTGCTGGTGAGCGTCTTCAATTCAGCGTCCGCGGCAGGTATCGAAGCGCACGACGGGGATCTCCACCTGGCCGTCGGTGGCTGTAACCCCAGGGTCAACGGCGGCGCCGTCGCGCGGAGATACCGGAGCCCGGGCCTGTATCGGCAAGACGCCGCCCTCGGCGGCGTATAGGTCGCGCAACATCGTCTCGCTGACGCGTGCCGTCGGCAGGTCGAAGACGATTTCGCCGGCGCGCAGACCAACGATGCGCGGAAACCACTTGAGCGCCAGGTCTACTGCATGCAGCGAAGCGAACAGGCTGGCGCCGCGACGCTCGGAGTCGGCGACCAGTTCGCAGAGCGCGGCATCGGCGAGCGTCGGGTCGAGGGCCGAGACCGGTTCGTCGGCCAGGATCAGGTCGGGTTGCTGGTAGAGGACGCGGGCGATCCCGACGCGCTGCAACTGTCCTCCCGAGAGCCGGTCGCAGCGATCGAACAGGCGGTCGGCGAGGTCGAAGCGCGCCAGTACCGCCCGCGCACCGTCGATGTCGACCGGATAGAGCAGCGAGCAAAGCCCCTTCCATGCCGGCCAGTGGCCGAGCCGGCCGGCGAGGATCGCGGTAATCACGCGCTGGCGGGGCGGAATCGGTGGCGCTTGGTGGATGGTGCCGATGCGCGCGCGCAGGCGACGCAATTCGCCGGCCGACGCCTGCCAGGGGTTGACGCCGAGGATCTCCAGGCGTCCGTCACTGGGCCGCAAGGCACTGCCGAGGAGCCGCAAGAGGCTGGTCTTGCCAGCGCCCGACGGACCGATCACCGCCACCCGCTCGCCGCGCGCAAGACGCAGCGAGATTCGCTGCAGCGCGCGAAAACCATTGCCGTGCGTCAGTCCGACGCCGGTCAGTTCGCTTGCCATGCCCTTGCCCTCCTTGCTCCCTGTCGCCGCGACGCCTGCCGACTCGGCGTCTGCGGAAGTCGCAGCATCCTTACTTGATCAGCCCGGCGCTGCGCGCCGCCCGTTCGATGCCATCATAGTTGGCCGCCGTGGTCGGCACGAACTTCGACGCGCGCTGCAGTTCCATCAGTTCGCGCTGCGCCGGGTCGGCCCGGTCGAGCTTGAGGAATGCCTGGGTGATCTTCTGGCGCAGCGCCGGGTCAAGACCGGGGCGCACCGTCCAGTTGTAGTCGAAGTAGGACGGCGTCGTGGCGATGACCTTGACCCGCCTGGCGTTGGCATCGCCCTTTTCGAGCAGTTTGTCCATTACCGAAGCATTGAGCACGCCTGCCTCGACCTTGCCGGAAGCAACGAAGGCTACGGTCGCGTCATGCGCACCGGAGAAGGCGACGTTCTTGAAATCCTTGTCAGGATCAATGCCATCCTTGAGCAGGTAGAAACGCGGCATCAGGTGTCCCGAGGTGGACGACGGCGAGCCAAAGGCGAAGGTCTTGCCCTTCAGTTCGACGAGCGACGTCACCGTGCTGTTCGCCGGCACAATGAATTTGCTGGTGAACACCTCGTCCTCTGCGCGCTGGACGATCGGGATCGCCTCGCCGCCAGTCCGCAGCTTTGCCTGTACAAAGGTGAACCCGCCGAGCCAGGCGAGATCGATCTTCTTCGCCGCAAGGCCCTCGACTACCGCGGCATAGTCGCTGACCGGCGTGAACTGCACCTTGTAGCCGGTTTCCTTCTCGAGATACTCGCCGAGCGGTCTGAACTTGCGCTGCAGTTCGGTGGGCGCCTCGTCGGGGATTGCCGAGACCCGTAACAGGTTTTCGGCGTAACTTGCAACGCTGCCGAGCATCAGGGCGAGCGCCAGGGCGCTGCGGGAAATCAGGCGGGGCAAAAGCATCATGGTCGGTTCTCCGTGAGTGGCAGGTTGGTGCGGGGCAGGGCGGTGTGCCGCCAGGGCGTGCAGGCTTTGTGCATCCCTTGGTCAGGTGCGCAGTGTAATTGGTTCCACTGCCTCGCTGGCCGGCAGCACGCGTCCGATGCAGATCGCTCGCGCATAGCCCAGGCCGCGCAGCGCGGCGATGCAGTCCGCTGCCTTTTCCGCCGGCACGCTGGCGAGTAGTCCGCCGGCGGTCTGCGGATCGAAGAGTAGTGGGTAGTTCGGGTGATGCAGGGATTCGGGCTGGTTGCGCAGCGCGCGGCGCAGGCGCACGTTGGCCGGCTGCAGCGAGCTGACGATTCCCGCTGCAATCGTTTCGGCAGCCCCCTCGAGGAGTGGCAGCGCAGCCAGGTCGATCTCGGCGTCTACCCCAGACGAGCGAGTCATCTCGACCAGATGTCCGAGCAGACCGAAGCCGGTGAGGTCGGTGCACGCGCTCGCGCCGTGCGCGATCAAGCACGGCACTGCCGCCTGGTTCGACTGTTGCATCGATTCCAAAGCCGCATCGATCCAGCGGCCGCGCGCCTGCAGCCGCGCCTGCGCCGCGAACAGGGTACCGGTGCCGAGCGGTTTGCTGAGGATCAGTGCATCGCCGGGACGCATGCCGTCCTTGCGCAGGATGCAGGCCAGGGTTGCGTCGATCAGCCCGTTGATCGCGAAACCGAGCGCCAGTTCGCGACCCTCGCCGGTATGACCGCCGACCAGCGCACAGCCGGCCTCGTTGAGCACTGCAGTGGCGCCCGCCATCATCTGGAAGACGGTGTCCTCGACCTTGCTCTCCAGTCCTGGCGGAACGGTGGCGATCGCCGTTGCCGACTGCGGCGCGCCACCCATCGCGAAGATGTCGCCGAGCGCATGATTGGCGGCGATCCTGCCGAAAAGCCAGGGGTCGTCGATGAAGGCACGAAAGAAATCGACCGTATGCACCAGCGCACTGCCCAGCGGCACCCGCAGCACCGCTGCATCGTCGGGCGCGTACAGGCCGATCAGCACATCGTCGCGTGCGATCGGGTGAACCCTTGCCAGCGCCCGTGACAGGACCGTGGCGCCGACCTTGGCGCCACAGCCGCCGCAGCGCATGGCAATAGCCGAGATCGCCTGTGTCTGCTCGGCCGCGTCGAGTGGAATCGCCTCGGACGGCGCAGGCGAGGCATTCTCGTCCATTGGCGCGAATTCGCTGAAACGGCGCATGAAGCGCCGGTCGATCCAGTCCTTCCAGCGCCACACCCAGTCACCACGCGCAAATAGCCAGCCGCGCGAGGCGACCGCGTGCCGGTCGCCGGTGCTGATCAGCGCCAGCCAGCGTCGCTGTGGGCGATACGCGAGCAGTGGCTGGCACAGGACGATTCGCCGAAGGTTTTCGGCCAGCGGTTTGCCCATCCGCACCGCGAAGACACCAGCCTTTTCCAGCGGCCGGTCGGTCAGCGATGCGCAATCACCGGCGGCGAAGATCAGCGGATCAGTCTCGCTCTGCAGGGTGTTGCGGACCCGGATGAAACCCTCGCCATCGAGCGCCAGTCCGGTCTCACGCAGCCACGGCGCGCCGCCGGCCTGCGTCACCCAGACGATCTCGTCGGCGGCGAACATCTCGCCGCTGCGCACCCGTAGATGGCCGGCGGCAACTTCGACGACTTCGCAATGGCGATGGAGAATCACGCCGCGCTCGCTCAGGACGCGCTCGAAGACGCCACGCACCGCCGCGTTGTGTGTCGGCAGAATGCTCGCGCTGGCCGAGAAGAGGTGAAAACGAAGTTCGTCGGGATCGCGACCGAGCGCAGCGAGTTCACCGCGCAGTCGGTACTGCATGGCCAGCGTCAGCTCGACGCCGCCGGCACCGGCACCGACTACGGCGATCGTTGTTGTCCCAGCGTGCGCACGCACGCGCCCAAGCAGAGCCAGCCAGCGTTCGTTGAAGCGGCGGATCGGTTTCACCGGTACCGCCTGCTCGGCAGCGCCTTCGACGCGCGCAAGCTGTGGCGTCGAGCCGATGTTGATCGACAGCACATCGTAGGGCACTGGCGGCCGCTGGCGGCACAGTACCTGGCGTGCGGCGCGGTTGATGCCGATCACTTCGTCGCGGAAATAGCGCGTGCCGGCGAATTCGGCCAGCCGCCGCAGATCGATATGCACTGCGTCGAAATCGTAGTGTCCGGCGATGTAGCCGGGCAGCATTCCCGAGTACGGCGTGTCCGTATCGGTGCAGATCACGGTCAGGCGCAGACCCGGCAACCGCTGCATGGCAAACATTCGCAGCACGCCGACGTGGCTGTGACCACCGCCAATCAGGACAATATCGCGGAGGATCGGAGTGCTTGCCGCGCGCATTCAGCTTTCCTTGACGTCGTACAGCAGACGTTTCGACACTTCCAATAATCGCTCCATCGGCAGCTTCTTCAGCCACTCGTCGTTTCTCTGGAAAAGGTCTTGTTTGCTCAGGTGCATCGCGCCGCTTCTGTCAGGTCGTCCGAAAGTTCAGCAATTATGTCATACAGATTATCGCGCGGGTGGCTTTCTTAAGGGGGTGAATGATGACGACTGTCCGGTTTGCCATGGAATACGCATCCCCCGCCGGAATGACTGAACATTTCTGGTTGGCTGGGGCGGGTTACCGGCATGTTTGACAGAAAGCGGTGGGGGCCACAGAGGGTATTGATTCGAAGTTCGCCAGCAACTGATAACCTCTATGGCGAAATTGTCTATCCCCTATGTCAATGCGAATAGTTCTCATGTATAGTGCAATGGTAATGAGCAGGGTGGCGAGCATGCCTCCGGAACAGTCACGCTGACGGTGTCTGACGGAGCAGTCGCCACTTTCCCGCGGCGCCTTGTCACCCGCAACTCGATGAAGATTGCAGATACGCATGAAGAAAGATACCGGTTCCATGAATCCCCAAGAATTGATTCCTCTATTTGACCTTCCGCTGGGTCAGGAAGGCATCGTCAGCAGCCGGCCCAACGCCATCAACGGCGAAGCGGCTGACGTGGCGCTGGCGTTGCGGCTGTTCGAGATCGGCTTTTTCGACGGAGAGCGGGTGCGCGTCGTGGCGCGCGGACATCCGGGTGGTGATCCGGTTGCGGTGCGGGTCGGCAATACGATGTTTGCCTTGCGAAAATTTGAAGCCGAGCGCGTTCTGGTCGCTCCGCTGGGAGGAAAAGAACCATGAGCACAGCCCATGCAACCTGTAACCTGGCCCTGCTGGGCAACCCGAATTGCGGCAAGACGGCACTGTTCAATCTGCTGACCGGCAGCCGGCAGAAGGTCGCCAACTATCCCGGCGTGACGGTCGACCGCAAGGAGGGACAACTCATCACGCCGTCGGGCAAACAGTTTCGCATCCTCGATTTGCCGGGCGCCTACAGTCTCAACGCGGTCAGCATCGACGAAGAAATCACCCGCGATGTGGTCCTCGGAACGCGCGCCGATGAGCGGCGCCCCGACCTGATCGTCTGTGTCAGCGACGCCACCAACCTCAAGCTCAACCTGCGGCTGGTTCTCGAAGTCAAGCGTCTGGGTCTGCCGATGGTCCTGGCGCTGAACATGACCGACCTGGCGGCGAAACGCGGCATCGTCATCGACGTTTCCGCGCTCGAGCGCGAACTGGGCATGCCGGTGGTCAGCACCGTCGCCGTCAAGCGCAGCGGTGCCAGCGAGCTGATTGCCCGGCTCGAAGCCATCCAGCCAGATACGGCCGCTCACCCGGCGTCCTGGCTGCCGCCCGATGTAGCCGATGTCACCGCCACCCAGCGCGAAGTCAGGCGCATTCTCGCGGCCACCGTCCGCGAACCGGCGATCGACATCCGTCTCGACGAGCACATCGATCGCATCGTGCTGCACCCGTTATGGGGCATGCTCATTCTGGCGGGTACGCTGTTCCTGATGTTTCAGGCGGTATTCAGTTGGGCGAGCCTGCCGATGGAGTGGATCAAGGCGGGGGTCGAAGCCGGTGGCGAGTTTCTCGTGGCTCGGATGCCGGAGGGCATCCTGCGTAGCCTGCTGGTCGACGGGATCATTGCCGGTGTTGGCAGTGTGCTGGTGTTCCTGCCGCAAATCCTGATCCTCTTCCTGTTCATTCTTGCCCTTGAAGACTCGGGCTATCTGCCACGCGCAGCGTTTCTGCTCGACCGCCTGATGGGCACTGTCGGCCTCTCGGGCCGCTCGTTCATTCCGCTGTTGTCGAGCTTTGCCTGCGCCGTCCCAGGCATCATGGCGGCGCGTACCATCTCCAATTGGCGTGACCGTCTGGTGACGATCATGATCGCGCCGCTGATGACCTGCTCGGCGCGTTTGCCGGTGTACGCGCTGATCATCGGCGCCTTCATCCCGGAAACCACGGTCGCTGGCGTATTCAACCTGCAGGGACTGGTGCTGTTCGTCCTCTACGTTGCCGGCATCGTCAGTGCGATGGCCGTCGCCGGCGCCCTCAAATTGACGGTTGGCCGTGGCCAGCAACATCCGCTGATGCTCGAATTGCCGTCGTACCGTTGGCCGCATGCTCGCAACCTGCTGCTTGGCCTGGTCGAACGCGCGCAGATATTCCTCATGCGTGTCGGCAACATCATCCTGGCGCTGATGGTGATACTCTGGTTCCTGTCGTCTTTCCCTGCGGCGCCGGAAGGCGCCAGCGGCCCGGCGATCTATTACAGTTATGCCGGCATGCTCGGTCGGGCGCTGGCAGTGATCTTTGCTCCGGTCGGCTTCAACTGGGAAATCTCGATCGCCCTGGTGCCCGGCATGGCGGCGCGCGAGGTCGCGGTCGGCGCCCTCGGCACGGTCTATGCGCTGTCGGCGGCCGGCGACGACGTCGCGACAGAGCTGGTACCCATGTTGGCGGCGGGATGGTCACTGCCGACGGCATTCTCGCTGCTCGCCTGGTACGTCTTCTCGCCACAGTGCCTGTCCACGCTTGCCGTGGTCAAGCGCGAAACCGGCTCGTGGCGTTATTCGCTGCTGATGGCCGGCTACCTGTTCGCTCTGGCGTATGGTGCGGCTTTCGTGACTTACCGGATTGCCCTTGTTCTGACCGGAGTTGGCCATGCTTGAAGAATGGATTGTCTATGGTGCGGTCATTTGCGCTACCATCTACGCGGCGCGGCGATTGCTGCCCGGCGTTCTGCGTGCGGCGCTTGTCGAATGCTATGTGACCTTGGCACAGCGTTTCGGACTGGCGCCGGCCGACGCCGGATCGTCAGGTCGGGAGGCCAGTGACAAGGCAGGCAACGCCTGCGGCGGCTGCACTGGATGCTCCGGTTGTGGCACGAAGCAGGAGCATCGCCATGTAATGATCATCAAATCCCCTGGGAAATAATAGGTTCATGTCGATACCCGTCAAACAGCTCGCATCCGGGATCAGCGTGTTGCTGTTCTTTTTTCTTCTGGTACAGCCGGTTGGCGCCAGTGCCGCGACCCTTGAAGGTGCTGTCGAGCCGGCGGCCAGCGAAATATCTCCGACAGCCGATACCGCGGACACCGTCGCCGGCGAAGCCGCTGCCAACGACGACTCCCCCAACTGGGCGGAGAGCACGCTCACCGGTGACTGGGGCGGCAAACGCAAACAACTCCACGCTGCCGGGGTTCAGGCCGATCTGCTGTACACCGCCGATTTTCTGCACAACTCCAGCGGCGGCCTGAAGAGCGGCGGCACCTATGTGGGGCACGTCGACCTGATCCTGCAGCTCGATGGGGAGAAGCTCATCGGTTGGCAAGGCGGATCAGCCTATCTGCAGTTGATCAGCAACGGTGGCGGGCGGTTCAACCTCAACTACCTGGGCAGCCTGATGGGCGCCGACAACTTCGAAGCGCCGGTCAACCGCACTGGCCTGTTCAAGGCCTGGCTGCAGCAGTCCTTTCTGGACGACAAGGCTTCGATCCGGATCGGCCTCTACCCTATCGACAGCGAGTTCTACGTTACCGATTCGTCTGGTGTCTTTCTGCATCCCTCGTTCGGAATGGCTGCCGAAGCGGCCAGTTTCGGCAGCCTCGCCGGCCCCTCGATCTACCCGACGAGTGCTTATGGCGCGCGCTTCAGGATCGACCCCGATCCGGCCTGGTACGCCATGTTGGCCATCACTCGCGGTATTCCAAGCGATCGGGTGGCCAGCGCCGGTCCCAACATCAGTTGGCACAACAGCAGCGGCAGCATGCTGATCGGCGAGTTTGGCTTTAGTCCGGTCAAGGCCGGGCTGTTCAACGATCGTCCGAGCGAGCCAGCGAAGCAGGGCGACGACTTTGCCCCGATCAGCAAGGTCGCCCTGGGTCTCTGGCGCTTCACCCCGCAGTATCCGCAACTCATCGCCGTCGATGCCGCCGGAGAAGCCCTGTCGGCGACGCACTGGGGCGCCTATCTGCTTGCCGAACAGTCGGTATATCGGATCCCGGAGTCGAATCGGGATGTCGCGCTGTTCGTGCGTTACGGTTTTACCGACGGGACGACCAGCCTCCTTGCTTATTCGGTCAGCGCCGGTCTCAGCTACCGGGGGCCGTTCTCCGGTCGCGAGAAGGATGCCTTCGGCATTGCTGCGACACGCGCGCATGTTGGCCCGCAGGGGCGGATTCAGTTGGCCAGCGACGCAGGCACGGCCCTGTCATCGACCAATGAAACCGTGCTTGAAATGACTTACCGGGCGCAACTCGCCCCCGGAATGGTGCTGCAGCCGGTCGTTCAGCGCGTCCTCAACCCGGCGCTTCATCTTGCCAACGCGATCGTTGCCGGAGTCCGCCTGCAGCTTTCGTTTTAATCACCGGATCACCCACTCCGGAACGTCCTACCCGACCAGCGAAATGGTCTCGCCGGCCTGCTGCGAAACGATTCTTGACAGCGCCGCCATCAGCTCCTCGTGATGGCGCGTGTCTTGCCAGCAACTGCCGTCCCAACGGTAATGGAAGCCCCCCGTTCTGGCGGCCACCCAGATCTCCTGCGCCGCGTCGTGCCGATTGACGATGATCTTGCTACCGTCGGAGCACTCGATTTCGAGCACGCCGTCGCTGACCATCGCATAATCGAGATCGGCGCCGCTACGTTCCAGTGCGCCTTCGACCCGCTTGAGCGCTGCATCAGCGAGTGTGTTGAATTCCCTGTCATTCATCCTGTGCTACCATCTCCAATTTTTGACACTGACCGATGCGCCAACCTCTTGCGCTGGCTTTGCTGGCAATTCTCGTGCTGGGCGCCTGTGGCACCAAGGGCAGTCTGACCTTGCCACCGGTCCCGGCGACACCGGTTGCGGCAGCGACCCCTCAGCCCGCCGCAAACACGAAAAGCGACACCGCGACTGCCAAGGATTCTAGCACGCCTGTGGAACCTGTCCGATGAGCCCCTTCGCCCGCCAGAACGGCGTACTGCACGCCGAATCCGTCTCCCTGATCGACATCGCCAGTCACTTCGGCACGCCCTGCTGGGTCTACTCGCGGCACGCGCTCGAAACGGCGTTCGACGAGTTCCAGCAGGAACTGATCGGCCTCGATTCGCTGATCTGCTATGCCGTCAAGGCCAACTCCAACCTTGCTGTGCTGGACATCTTTGCGCGTCGAGGCGCCGGCTTCGACATCGTATCGGCTGGTGAGCTCAAGCGGGTGTTGGCCGCCGGCGCCAATCCCCGGAAAATCGTCTTCTCCGGCGTTGGCAAGACGGCCGCCGAGATGGAACTGGCCCTTGGCATCGGCATCCTCTGCTTCAACGTCGAATCTGCTGCCGAGCTTGAACGTCTCGATGCGGTCGCCGGAAGGGCCGGCAAGAAAGCGCCGATCAGCCTGCGCGTCAATCCGGACGTCGACGCTAAGACTCACCCCTATATCTCGACCGGCCTCAAGGAAAACAAGTTCGGCGTCGCTTGCGCCGACGCACGGGCGCTGTACCGGCACGCCGCCACCCTGGCGAACCTCGAAATCACCGGTATCGATTGCCACATCGGTTCACAGTTGCTGCATCCGGCGCCCTTTGACGAAGCGCTCGACAAGCTGCTGCTGCTGATCGATCAGCTCACGGCGGACGGCATCGTGCTGCATCACATCGACCTTGGCGGCGGCTTGGGCATCCGCTATCGTGACGAAGAGGCGCCGACCGTCAAGGCCTACCTGCAACCGATGCTCGAGAAGCTCAAGGAGCGCCAACTGCAGGTCCTGCTCGAACCCGGACGTCGCCTGGTCGGCAATGCGGGTCTGCTGTTGACCCGGGTGGAATATCTGAAGCCTGGCGAAATCAGGAACTTCGCGATCGTCGACGCGGCGATGAACGACCTCGCCCGTCCGGCCCTGTACGGATCCTGGCACGACATCGTTCCGGTCGCTCCCCGGAGCGGGATCGCCAGCTTATGGGACATCGTCGGCCCGGTTTGCGAATCGGGCGATTTCCTCGGCCACGGCCGTCCACTGGCTCTCGCTGCCGGTGATCTCCTGGCGATCCTGTCGGCCGGCGCCTACGGCATGGTCATGAGTTCGAATTACAACACCCGACCGCGTGCTGCCGAAGTGATGGTCGACGGCGCTGCCGCCAATCTCGTCCGCCGCCGCGAAACGGTCGAGGAGCTTTATGCGCTGGAACAGCGGCTGCCGTGACCGCGAGGGCTGCTTGACCAGCCGTCGTTTGACACCCAAACAGGCTGTCTGCTGTGATGGAATTCACCCAGACGCCACCCACCCAGACGTACTTTACTGTTTTTGCAGATCCCTGCGATCCCCTGGGCAGCGCTCAACAGGACAGCAATGTTGCGCATCATGCTGCCATGGCCACGCCAAATGCCTTACCAAGGCTGACAAGGTTTCGGCAATCGGTGCCTGGAAAACACAAAAACCCTGTTCGGCCGATCAAGCCTTTTACTGAAAGTGGCAGGCGCCAGGACCGTCAGGGTGACCGCAACTTCCGCATGGGCCAGGAAGATCAGCGGTGCCCGCAGACGAACCTGTTAAGGCCGAAAAGGCCGACAGTTTTTTGCGCAGGTCGGTGCTATGGCAATCCGGGCACTCTGGAGCAGGCGAAGACTGGCGTACCAGCTTCTCGAACTCCTTGCCACAGGCGGCACACGCGTATTCGTAGATGGGCATGATGTCGATACTCCAAATGATCCTTCAAACCCGGCTATTCGCCGAAGTCGCAAACAGGACGTGATCCGTGCAAGCGTGGCGATTACCGCCAAGGCGTCATTTTCCCACTTTTGCTTTGGTGGTGCGAAAGCATTCTGGCCATGGAGGTGCGAATGAAAGTGTTGGGCAAGTCCCGCTCTGACAATTGTCAGCGACCTGAGCAAACGTCAGCAAATGCTGCCGGGTACGTTGCCGGAGCCATTCTCTGCCCCTGGAGCGCGCCGTGACGGACTTGGGTGCCGACCTCCCCTTTGGACAGGTTGCGGCAAAATCAAGGAGCACTACGGTATTGACCTGGCGGTCAATGCGCCCGGGACGCTCAACGAACGGGTGGCCTGTGAATGAACGGAGGCAGATTGCCTGCCGGTGGCGGGCCCATCGAACACCGCGAAGCTGCTGATGGTGGAGACGGACGGTGGTACCCATTGTCGAGACCGTGGCGGGCGCTGCGGACGCCCGCAAGGCGAAGCGCACGCACTGGCGAGAAGCGAAGGTCTGTATCGCACAGCGGCAGGGCGAGGCAGTTCCGAAGGCCGGCGTGACGATGGAGGGTCCCCGGGAAGCGGGTGCCATCCTGAAGCGGTTGGTCGATGCGCTGGGATTGGGCCCCAAGACCCAGGTTCACTGTGTTGGCGACGGAGCGACCTGGATCAGCCGCCAAATCGAAGAACTGTTCGGTGATCAGGGAATCATCCTGGTCGACTGGTTCCACGTCTGCGAATATCTGACCCCCGCCAGCAAGGTCTGCGCGCCGGATTCTGCCCAGGATTGGGTGGCCTCCCAGAAGGCGCGATTCCTGCTGGGACAGGCCCGCGAGGTGGTTGCAGAGATGAAACGGCACCTCGAACCCGCATCGGTCGATGACCCGCAGGCTCCGGTGCGCGTCGCCTGTCGCGATTTCTCCAACCGACTCGACCAGTTGGACTACCCCCGCGCACTGGCGCTGAATCCACCCGTCGGTTCTGGCGAGGTCGAAAGTCCTCATCGCGACCTCGTGCAGACCCACCTCAAGCGCCCAGGGGCTTGGTGGCGTGCGGACAGGACTCAAGCCATGATCCTATTTTCCTCAGTTGAACCTTCCAGACTGAAGTTTAGACACTCGC